>NZ_JAQJDA010000069.1:0-715 GCF_028617175.1 Halococcus sp. PRR34
ATCCCGGACGCGGTAACAGCGGCTCCAACACCGTTTTCGAGCGCCGCAAGGCGGTCCTGCAGCGTTTCGAGCGTCGGATTCATCAACCGGGAGTAGATGTAGCCCGGCTCTTCGAGCGAAAACTGGGCGGCGGCATCTTCGGCGTCATCGAAGACATAGGAACTGGTCTGGTAGATCGGCGGCGCGCGGGAACCAGTTGCGGGGTCGGGTTCTTGCCCGGCATGTACTGAATCGGTCGCAAGAGAGCGGTCTTCTGTATTATCGACCATACCCATCTAAACCAAGGCAATCGCCATGATGGTACGTCTGAAGGCTAACATTGCCGATGTCAATGACGCACTCTCAGTACCCTCCCATACTCTCCAAGAAGCACTCAGAAGCACCCAAAAGGACCCAGAACGACGGGCGCTCTTGTCTATACTTCTGCGGTTAAAGATGAACGAGTAGCACGGTCAGAGTTGACGACACCGGCGTCTATCGGTTTTGAGCGTGTAGACATTCAGATGCTCGATTGCCATTGGGACGAAGGGCATCCGAGCAACGTTGCTCTGAAAACGCTGAAACTCCCCATTCTCTGCGACTGTGGTGTCTCCGTGGAGGGTGTGAACCGCTCCAAAACGCCATTTACGCTCAACCGCAGACGCTCTTGTGTAGATTAGCGGAATACGTTGACGGCGACGCAATCGACAAGGCTGTGGATGGGTGCTTGAACAAG
>NZ_JAQJDA010000071.1:0-645 GCF_028617175.1 Halococcus sp. PRR34
GACTGTGATGACGTTTGGGAGAACGAGCGCACCCCGACACCCGTCAGGGTGTTCGGGGTGCGGCTCCATTCGATGGGGCTGTCGTTGCGGGAGATCGTCGCGGTGTTCGAGTGGCTCGACGTTGATCGTTCCCACGGAGCGGTCTGGAACTGGACGCACAAGCTCTCGGAGGCACAGGACGACCCGCCGACGGCGGAGCCGTCGTGGGTCGCCGTCGACGAGAAACAAATCGAAGTAGACGGCGAGAAGAAGTGGCTTTACGCCGCGATCGACACAGAGTCGAAGCTGCTCTTGGAGGTCAAGGTGTTCAGCCGCCGCGGGACCGACCCCGCGGCGGCGTTCCTCCACCGTCTCACCGAGAAACACGAGGTCTCAGATGCCGAGTTTCTTACCGACGCAGGTGGGTATCTGACTGCTCTCGCTCGGCTTGAGCTGGACGGCGGACTCAACTACAGCGAGCGGAATTTCATCGAGAAGTGGTTCCAGACCGTGACGATGCGGATCGACCGCTTCCACTCGTTCTGGAGAGGGAGTGCAGCCAGCGCTCGGCGCTGGCTGCGACGGTTCAGGCACCACTACAATCACGACCGACCGAATCAGGCGCTCGATGGACGAACGCCGATCGAGGAGGCTCTCAACTAGACA
>NZ_JAQJDA010000072.1:0-638 GCF_028617175.1 Halococcus sp. PRR34
ATCCCAAGGAATTCGTCGAATCGCCATGACCAGAGGCGTCGCGCGCCTCGGCGCGGCGACGCCACGTACTCCCAGTGAAGATACCGCCACGCATTCTGGAGAAGGAAGCTGATCAGCACGTATAGAAACCGCACCGCCGGATTCTGTGTCGTCGTCTTCGCAATGCTTCGTTCGGACAAACGGTAGGTCGATTCGATACCGAACCGCCGGCTGTAGTACTTCCGAGCCTGGCGTGGCATCTCAATGAACGGCGCGTCGACGGCGTAGCCGTGACGCGCCACACCTTCCTCGCCGTACTTTCCTTGCTGGTACGTACAGTCGATGTAGACCGGGAAATCGACGGTCCACGTGTGACCGTCGATTTCGCCTCGGAGGTCGTGGTCGATCACGCGGCTCCAGCCCTCGCTCAGTTCGGTCTGGATCGCCTCGCCCCACTTCACGATCGGCATGACGTACGCGTAGTTGTGGGCAGCGAGCAGCGTCAGACAGTACGTGTCGTAGAACTCGCGATCAAGGTAGACAGCCTTGACTTCGAGGTCAAGGCCGTCGAGCACGCCGAGTAGTTCCGCGAGGATCGAGCTGGCGGTGTCGCCGTCGGTGAGACGGCGCACCGCCAGCGTGTAGCGTTTGTTGCGCAC
>NZ_JAQJDA010000073.1:0-593 GCF_028617175.1 Halococcus sp. PRR34
TCACTGATTCATCCGCTTCATTCCTACAACGTATCAGCTATTGGGCTGTTGAGCCAAAGTGGACAACTAGCGACTGTGGAAGAATTTCCCGTTCCTGACTCTGTACCATCGGGAGTGTGTTCTGATACGGGTGATTCAGGTGTCGTGGAGAGAGCGGTATCATCACTCGTGGCCCAGAAAATGAGTCCAATACTGCCCGCGACGAGGCCAAGCAAGACGGCTATGATAACCCCCGAAATGCCCGAATTGGGACTTGCAGCAGAATCGCTGTTCACGCTAAGTTCCCAGCTGAGAATCTCACTAATGAATCCGGAATTCCCAGAACCACCAGCATCACCCGCTTTCTCTGAACTGGCGTTAGGCGGACTTGCGTTACCGAGCTCATCAGAACCACCTTCGATTCCGAACCCGCTCTCGATATTGGCGGAGTTGATCGACGATGCAGCGACCGCGATCACAGAGATGGTGAATAGTGCAACAAGAATCAGAACGAGGTGGTTACGATTCATAGTGGGGTACCCTGTTGCACGTTCAAAATCAAATCGCCAGACGGAACGATCGGGCCTGAATCCGGACTCCATCAGTAGAGTTGG
>NZ_JAQJDA010000074.1:0-589 GCF_028617175.1 Halococcus sp. PRR34
GTTGAAATCTCTTGCTCTGGAGATGCTGGAGCTGATTCCGATGGAAGGGATCGAGGGCTCCGGCCTCGATCCCGAGGGGATCATGGAAGTCGTGCTTCGGGCCGCCGTTGGAACGACATCGATCAACGGGGTCACGACGAAGACCAGCGATACGCCAAACCGCAAGACCGTGATGGACTGGCTCCACACCCTCCAGAAACCCGCCATGCTGGACGCTGTGAACGACATTCTTGCGTTGGTCGCAATGACGGTTCTCGACCGTGGCGGGTCGAGAACCGTCTGTATCGACTTCATGGACAACCCGTTCCACGGCCACCCAGAGGACGAAAACGAGTTCAGGAGGATGCAAGCCCGTGACGGAACAACGAAGTGTCACCGCTATTGTACAGCGTTCGTCATCGCCCGGGGAAAGCCACTGACTCTCGCCGTAGAGCCAGTAGCTGGCGAGGACAGCAAGGCTGACGCGGTCGAGCGCGTGCTCGCCCGCGTCGAGACCTATCCCTTCGAGACCAAGCAGATTCTCATCGATAGAGCTGCCTTCAACGGGGAACTGATCGGGGTACTTCGTGAGACTGCGCCGCCAGTCTTT
>NZ_JAQJDA010000075.1:0-584 GCF_028617175.1 Halococcus sp. PRR34
GAAGCTCTCGGTCAACGCGTCGTATATGACCGAAGAGACGATCTGTGAAGGCAAAGAGCACGAACAGACGTATCCACTAGCGGTGAACGTCACCTACCACAACGGAGATCGAGGGAAGTCGGGGGTAAAACGGACGGGATACGCGGCGTACGGTCTGGAAGACCGCACGCCGCGACAGGTCGCGACAGTCTACAACAAGCGCTCACGGATCGAGAAGAGCTACGAGAAGTTCCGCGAAGCGCGTGCCCTCACAACAACGCCATCGACGACGATCCGGTTGTTCTACGTGGGCGTTGGGTTTCTGTTAGAGCAGCTGTGGGTCGTGCTCCAGTGGGCGGTGCTCGCCGCGCCACAACGTGGCGGGCGAGCACTCCCGGTGGAGTTCACGTTCGGTGATGCGTTTCTCCACGGAGTCGAACAGGTGTTGGACGATGAACTCGGTTGGAAGGAGAAGTATCGAACGAACGGGGTAGGATTGCCGGCGGGATGCGATCACGGACTCGCCTGAGCCGCCTCGCTTCGACCGAAGCGAGGCTGGCGAGGAGCGACAGCCACGTTCTACGCTCACGTAGATCCAGGAATGA
>NZ_JAQJDA010000076.1:0-584 GCF_028617175.1 Halococcus sp. PRR34
CCGCCGCGGGACAGTCCGTCCCGCGGTGGGTTCTGGCCTTTGAACCCCGAGCACACCCGCTGAGTTTCGTCCACCTGTGTCGGCCCAGCAATCGTGTGCTCGATGCGTTCCCAAACAGTCGGGAAACCGCGAGCGAACGCGGTTTCCACGTCGCTAATTGCCTCGAAGACGGTTTTGTAGGCGCGGTCAAGCAGCGGTGCGATTTGGTTGATGCTGAGGAGGGAATCAGCGTAAAGGACGAAGGCGACGAGGAACTCGCCGGGGGCGAGTTCCGAGTCATAGAAGGGTGTGCCGCGGGTGTAGGTGGTTTTCCAGTCACAGCGGCCACACCAGATACGGGCCGAACCATCGAGAGCGTGGAGGGCGTCGGCGTCACAGTTCGGGCAGGTACGGGTGGTCCAGATGGCTTTGAGTCGCCGCTCGACGATGGCGTCGAGCGGCTCCGGCCGAAACTCTATTGCTCCGAGGTCAACGAGTTGCTCAAGCATTCCGCCGAGAGCAGCGCGTTCATTGGTCATGTACGACTGCTGTCGGCGGGATGCCGTAATCTCCGTGACTCGGTTCCGCTACGCTACACAAGAGCG
>NZ_JAQJDA010000007.1:0-179076 GCF_028617175.1 Halococcus sp. PRR34
CCCTTCCTTTCAGGTATCAGCTACGGCTTCTTGCCGACGGGTATCGTCCCGATTCTAAAGGATTCTGCGACGCGACCAATGTGTTTGACGGCAGGGCGGGCGACGTGCCGACGACGAGAGCGGATTTCCGGAGGACGGTCTGACGGATGGTCGCGGCCGGAACGGCAGCCGTCCTCGTCGTCGCGACCGTCGCCAGCCTGTTCATGGCGTGGACCATCGGCGCGGGATCGTCGGGATCGACACCCTTCGCGCCCGCCGTGGGCGCACGCGCCATCTCGGTGATGCGCGCGGGCTTTCTCGTCGGCATTCTCGGCTTCCTCGGTGCGGTGCTCCAGGGCGCGAACGTCGCGGACGCGGTCGGCACAGGACTGGTCGGCGGGATCTCGCTCTCGCCGACGGCGTCGACGGTACTCCTCCTGCTCGCGGCGGCGCTCGTCGCGGTCGGCATCTTCACCGGCTATCCGATCGCCACCGCGTTCACCGTGACGGGAGCGGTCGTCGGCGTCGGGCTCGGGCTCGGTGGCAGCCCCGTCTGGCCGAAGTACGTCGAGATCGGCACGCTGTGGCTGCTCACGCCGTTCGTCGGTGGCGGTATCGCATACGTCACCGCGCGGACGCTCCGCCACGAGGCGATCCCCGAGCGCTACACCGTCCCGGTCCTCGGCGGGATCGTCGGTCTCATCGTGGCGAACGTCCCCTTCACGCTTCTCGGCTCGGACTCCGGCGGGGCGTCGATCGCCGCCGCGGTGGCGACGGATCTCCCGCTATCGACGACGATCGGGACGGGACTCGTGTCGGTCGCCGTCGCCGGTCTCGTCGCAGGCGCGCTCGTCTGGGACCTCAGCTCGGGCGTCGACAGCGCCGAACGCCACTTCCTGCTGGCGCTCGGCGGCCTCGTGGCGTTCTCGGCTGGCGGGAGCCAGGTCGGGCTCGCGGTCGGCCCGCTGCTCGCCGCGTTTCAGGGAACGACCCTGCCGTTTTCGGTGTCGTTGCTCGCGCTGCTGGTGTTCGGCGGGATCGGCCTGCTCGCCGGATCGTGGATGGGCGCGCCCCGGATGATCAAGGCGATCGCGCAGGACTACTCCTCGCTCGGGCCGCGGCGATCCATCGCGGCGCTCATCCCCTCCTTCGCGATCGCCCAGACGGCGGTCGTCTTCGGGATCCCGGTGTCGTTCAACGAGATCATCGTGAGCGCGGTGATCGGTAGCGGCTTTGCGGCCGGTGGGGGCGGCGTCAGCGCGCGGAAAATGGGCTACACCGTGCTCGCGTGGATCGGTTCGCTCGTGCTGGCGCTGGGGGCGGGCTACGCCGTGATCACCGCGATCGAACTGCTGTGAACGGTTCGTCCTGACGGACCGTCCGCACGCTGCCTCGCGGAGCGCGTCGGCGTTCCCGGCGGAGCGGCGGTCTCGGTCAATCGTCGTCTCTTGGGCCGGCCTCCTTGATGTTCACCGGCTCACGCTCGCGACCACCCTCCCAGCCGACGAGCCACTCGCGCAGCGAGAGTCCACGGACTTCGGGGAAGCGCTGGCGTTCGGTCTGCCCGTAGTTCACGAGCGCCACCAGGAAGACGCCGCCGACAGTGTTGCCAAGCAACACCGGAAGCCAGAACGCGTAGCCGACGGTGAGGAGTCCGGCTTCTCCGATGAACACGAAAAAGAGCGCGTCCGCCGCAGTGGTGACGACGTGATAGAGCTCCGCCGCGGCGATCGTGTAGAACACGATGTAGATGAGGAACAGGCGCGTGACCGAGTCCTGGACGGCGTGACCGAGCCACACCACGCCGGCAACGAGCCAGCCCGCGAACAGTGCCTTGAAGAACACGTCCCACCAGGCGGTTTCGAGTCCCGTCCGGGTGAAATCAGCACCTGCTTGCATTGCCGCGGTCGAGAGCACGTGACTGTTGGCGAGGACGAACACGCCGAGAGCGGCTCCGAGGACGTTGCCGAGCAGCACGACGACCCAGACGCGCACCATCATCGGCAGGCTGGCGAGGCGAGCCAGCACCAGCGCCACGGGCGGTAGCGTGTTCTCGGTGTAGAGCTGGTAGCGCCCGAGGATAATGTAGATGAAGCCGATCGGATACAAAAGGGAGCCAAGCAGCGTACTCTCGGGGAAGTACGCGCTCACCGCCGCGTGACCGACGAACGTGATGACGATGGCAAAGCCCGCGGCGAGGCCGCTGAAGAACAGTTCGCGGGTGCCGGTGGCGACCTCCTCGTCGGCGGTGGCGAGCACCCGTTGGAAGATCTCCTCCGAGGAGAAACGGTCGCCGATCGCCCAGCCGGCGTCGGGCGCACCCGAGGCGGCGTGATCGGTCGACTCGGCGATCGCCCCGCCCGCGTCGTTGTCGTCGTTCATCGGTATCGCTGCTGGTGGGGATCGCTCATATGTTTTCGGGGGTGTAGCGAGGTCACGATCGGTAGCGATCCGTTTTGATTCGTGAAACCGACGACCGATCCCCACCTTACGTCGTCGTTTGTCCCGTAGCGGTGACTCGCACAAAGCGCTTTTCCCGGCGTTCGCGGCCAAGTCTTGTGCGATCACGAGCCCGCCACGAACAGGGGATCGACCGATCGCCGAACGCGCGGATTTATCCCGGCCGACGGCCGATTCCCTCGTATGTCGACGTCGGACGGGGAGCGAAGTGAGCGGACGGCGACCCCGACGCGGGCGTTCGTTCCCGGTCATATCACGGGATTCTTCAGCGTTCATCCTCACGACGATCCCCGCAAGGCGGGGTCGCGGGGAACGGGGCTCGCGCTCGCCGACGGCGTGATGGTTACGCTCACGCCAGCGAACGAAACGGCCGCGACGACCATCACCCTCGGTGGCGAACCCGCCGAGATGGACGCCGTGACGCGCACGCTCGACACGCTCGGAGTCGACGCTCACGTTGCCGTCGAGACGCCGTTGCCGGTGAGCGCTGGCTTCGGCGTCTCGGGCGGCGCGGCGCTCGGCGCGGCGCTCGCGGCGAACGCCTGCTTCGACCTCGAACGTACCGAGAACGAGCTGGTCGGCGTGGCTCACGCCGCGGAGGTCACCGCCGGAACAGGACTCGGCGATGTGGTGGCACAGGCGCGTGGTGGCGTGCCGATCCGGATGGAGCCGGGCGCGCCGCCGCACGGCGCTCTCGACGGGATTCCGGTTCGGGCTGACAGGCGGGTCGAGTTCGTCTCGTTCGATGGGCGTTCGACCGAGGCGATCCTCGGCGGCGACACCGACGGGCTCTCGGCGGCCGGCGAGCGCGCACTCGCCACGCTCCGCGAAGGACCGACACTCCAACGGATGGTGTCGTGCTCGGCAGCGTTCGCTCGCGAGGCCGAGCTGCTGACCGAGCGGGTCGAGACCGCCATCGGGGCCGTCGAGGCCGCGGGCGGCGCGGCGTCGATGGCAATGCTCGGTGAAACGGTGTTCGCGCTCGACACCGGCCTCACCGACGCGGGCTACGAGCCTGCGACCTGTACGATCCACCCTCCGGGTGCGGGGATCGTCGGGATCGACTCTCGATGACTGTTTCCGGCTGCCGCCAACACGGGGTGTTTTTGTCGCTCACCGGCCGAACGGTCGTATGAGCGAGGAGCCGCAGATTCCCGTCGATCCGGACGACGAGACGGCGATCCCGGAGTCACACCCCCGCCACGAGTCGCTGCTTGCGCGTCATCGGATCGAGGACGGTGTCGAGAAAGGCATCACGTCGCGTCAGGGACTCATCGCTCAGGGGCGCGGCGAGGCGTACGACTACCTACTCGGCGAGCGCACCATCGAAAGTGCCGACGCGGCCGCCCGCGCCGCCGCCGCGCAGTTCCTGCTCGCCGACCACCCCGTGATCTCCGTGAACGGCAACGTCGCGGCGCTGTGTCCCGATGCGGTGGTCGACCTCGCACAAGCGACGGACGCAGACATCGAGGTGAACCTCTTCAATCGCACCGAGGAACGGATGGCAGCGATCGCCGAGCACCTCCGCGAGCACGGTGCGAGCGAGGTGCTGGGGCTCGCGGCCGACGCGCAGATTCCAGGGCTAGATCACGCTCGCGCGACGGTCGACGCCGACGGTATCCACGCCGCCGACGTCGTGCTCGTTCCGCTGGAGGACGGCGACCGGGCGGCAGCGCTCGACGCGATGGGCAAAACCGAGATCGTGATCGATCTCAACCCGCTCTCGCGCTCGCCTCAGGTCGCGGACGTCCCGATCGTCGACAACCTCGTGCGTGCACTCCCACTGATCGCGGAGTACGCCCGCGAGCTGCGCGACGACTCACGAGAGGAGCTCGAAACCGTCGTCGAGGAGTTCGATCGCGAGGCGGCGCTCGACGCGGCCGAGCGGACGATCCGGTCGAGTACGACCGACTGACTGCGGGACGAACGTCGCCAATCTCGCCGCGAGACCGGTGAGCTGCGGGAACGAGCTGAGGAGACTTTCATTCGCAGGCGACAGGGTTAGGCCCGAAACAGCCACACTACGTACTACCGACATCTTGCACTCGATGCGAGCGAGACTGGCCGCGTCGTCGATTTTACGGTCTCGCGTGAACGTCGGTCGCGGTTCGTATCGGAGCGTGCGCCAACCAACCGATGGTCGAACGGTGACAAAAGTGAACGATAATCCATTATCGAAAGACGAGACGACAAGTTCGTCGCGCCGACGATTCCTCCAAGCGTCGGCCATTGCGGGAACCGGCGCGTTAACCGGGTGTCTCGGTGCCGCGTCCGGCACCGGGCAGACACTGACGATGGGTTACCAGCCGTTCTCCGCCCACGCATGGGAGGCGCTCGTCATGAAACACAGCGACATCCCACAGAAGTACCTCCCCGAAGGATACTCACTGAACTGGCAGTCGGCGCTTCAGGGGGCGGTCATCGGCAACCGAATCAGCGTCGGCAAGAACCAGGCGGGCTGGATGGGCGACATGCCGGCGCTGACGACCATCGCCCAGAACGAAACCCCGGCTAGCCTCGTCGGGCTCGCGAACTGGTCACGGGGCCAGCAGTGTAACCTTCTGGTCGTCCCGAAGGGCTCCGATATCGAACGGACCACCGACATCGACGGTGAGACGGTCGGCGTCACGGTCGGGGCGTGTTCTCACCGGTATCTTCTCCGGGTGCTCGAGGAGGAAAGTATCGATGTGACCGTTGAGGATACCGGTATCTCGACCATTCTCGCCAATCTCCGAGAGGGCCGAATCGCCGCGGGAGTCGGCTGGGAACCCTCGATCGCGAAATCGGTCTTCCAGGACAATCTCACCCGATACGTCTCGACCGGTGCGGAGTACAACGTGATCGACGCCGGCGGGATCCCGATGACCGACGACCTGATCGAGAACCACCGAGAGGCGGCGAAAGGGATCCTGAAGGCCGAGCTCGAAGCGACCCGGGTGCTCGCCACCGACCACGAGCGGACCCTCGACCTGGTTGCCCAAGAACAAGACCTCCGATATTTCAACCGACCGACGCTTCGTTGGGGCGTCTACAAGGACCCACCGATCGGCGAGGACGTCCAACGGCTGCGGTACGCGACCGACTACGAGCAAACGGAGGAGCCGGGTCGGTTGATGAAGGAGACCGCACCGGCCTTTCTCACCCGCCAGGGGGCGCTCGAAGCGCCGCCGTCCGACGATCGGTACAAGCCGGAGCTACTCAACGAGGCAGCAGCCGAACTCGACGACGCGGTGGAGTGGGCGCCGCGATCGGCCGGCAACAGCTCCACCGCGACGAACGGCTCGGCGATCGGCAACGCGTCCGGAGGGTCACGATGAGTACGCAGTCGATGACCGAACGGATCGGCGACCGGTTCGCGGAGAGCCTTCCATCGCCGACAAGGGGGTTCCGGAAGCTCCTCTCGCTCGTGGGGTTCGTCGCGGTCTGGTGGCTGTGCTACCGGTTCGGTGTGCTCAACTTCGATCACTTCGCCAGCCCCGTGACGACCCTCGTGGAGTTCGCCGGTGCGCTCGCCGGCCAACCCCTGACCGAGGGTGGCGACACCATCTATCTCCACGCCGTCTACTCGGCGGCACGGGTAGCGATCGGCGTCGGGTTCGCGGCCGTGTTCGCGATCCCGGTCGGGCTGGTCGTGGGCACGAGCCAGCGGTGGGAAAACCTGCTGTACCCCGCACTCGAGGCGTTTCGGCCGATCCCGCCGATCGCGTGGCTCCCGATCGCCATCATCGTCTTCCCGACGCTCGCGCTGGGATCGGTTTCGGTGCCGCTGCCCGCGCTGTTCGTCGTGTTCGTCGGGGCGTTCTTCCCGATATTCACGAACACCATCGAGGGCGCACGGAACATCGAGACCGAGTACCGCCGGGCGGCGGAGAGCCTCGGTGCATCCTCGGGAGATGTTTTCCGCCACGTGGTGCTGCCGGCGACGCTGCCGTCGATCATCACCGGGCTCTCGCTCGGTGTCGGGTTGGGCTGGATCACGGTCGTCGCCGCGGAGCTGCTCACCGGTGGTCCCGGACTCGGTTACATCATCATGCAAGGATCGCGATTGTTGCAGAACCAGATCGTCGTCATCGGCATGCTCGCCGTCGGCGCGCTCGGCTATGCGTCGTCGCTGCTGGTCGAGCGTCTCGGCCACTGGCTGATGTCGTGGTCCACGACGGAGGAACGATCATGAGTGAACGTGACCCCACCAACGCTCGTACCGCCACGGACGAACAACACACCGACGCGACCAACGATGCCGACGCGACCGACAAGGAGTTCCGGTCGTGGACGGAGTCGAGCGGGACCGGCACCGTCAATATCAAAGACATGACCAAGGTGTACGGCACCGACAGCGGCGAGTTGACGGCCGTCGACTCGATGGATCTCCATATCGAGGCCGAGGAGTTCGTGACCGTGCTCGGCCCCTCGGGCTGCGGGAAATCCACCGTGATGGAGTGTATCGCGGGCTATCTCGACCCCACCGAGGGCGAGGTGCTGGTCAACGGAGATTCCGTCGACGGGCCCGACCCCACCCGGGGAGTGGTCTTCCAAGAGAACCGACTGTTCCCCTGGAAGACGATCACCGAGAACGTCCGGTTCGGTCCCCAGATGCGCGACGCGGTCGACCAGAGCCGGATCGACAGGCTGTTCGATCAGATGGGGTTGGAGGGGTTCGAGGATTCCTATCCACACGAGCTCTCCGGCGGGATGCAACAGCGCGCCGAGCTCGCCAGACTGCTCGCGAACGACCCCGACATCATGCTGATGGACGAACCGTTCAGCGGGCTCGACGCGATGACCAAGGAGCTGATGCAGGAGAAGCTGCTCGACGTCTGGGAGGACGACGATAGAACCGTGCTCTTCATCACCCACGACGTGGAGGAGGCAATTCTGCTCGCGGATCGGGTGGTCGTGATGACCGCCCGCCCAGGGCAAGTGAAGGACGTCATCGACGTGGATCTCGATCGGCCGCGTGACACCGACATGGTCACCACCGACCGTTTCAACGAACTCCAGCGCCGCGCCAGCGAGAGCATCCACGACGAGGCCGAACGCGCGATGGAGCAAGCGGAGGGACGGGCCTGATGGAGTACGTCCGGCGCGCCGAGCAGTCGGTGTCGCTGCTGGCGCTGCTCGCGGTCTGGATCGTCGCGACCATGATCGTCGGCGCAGTACCGAGTCTTCCCACGCCACCGGAGGTAGTGGTGGCGTTCGTCGACGCGGCGACCGGAGCGTCGTTCTGGGAGGAGGTCCTGTTGAGCACGTTTCGAGTGTATCTCTCCTTCGTGATCGCCGCGGTGGTCGCGATCCCGCTGGGGCTGTTGATCGGGCGAAGCGCGGTCGTCGAGGACCTCGTCTTTCCGTCGCTCGAAGTGCTCCGCCCGATCCCGCCGATCGCGTGGTTCCCGGCGCTGACGATCATCCTGATCAACCCCGCGAACATCGTCCGCTTTATCATCTTCCTCGCCGCCTTCTTCCCGATCCTCCTCAACACGATCGAAGGGGTTCAGGGCGTCGAGGAGGAGTTCTCACAGGCGGCCAGCTCGCTCGGGGCCTCCTCGTCACAGACCCTGCGTCACGTCGTTTTGCCCGGTGCGCTCCCCTCGATCTACACGGGACTCGTCAACGCGATGGGGTTGGCGTGGGTCAGCCTGGTTGCCGCGGAACTGCTGTCGAGCACCGGTCTCGGCTACTTCATCTGGAACGCCTTCACCGCCGGTGAGTACCCGAACGTCGTCGTCGGGATGGTCGCGGTCGGCCTACTGGGGTACGCCTCCTCGACGCTGATCCGGTGGCTCGGTGCCCGACAGTTGCCGTGGCTCCAGTCCGCGGCGGCGTGACATCGTCCACCGGATCGTGTTCACATCGAACACCGGTACTCACCCCGAGACGTTCCGGTCGCTCTCGGGCAGGCGACTCCCGTTCACGGCGTAGATCGTCACGTCGTCGGCACTGAACGCGACTGTGACGCCGGGAAGCCCATCGAACGGCCGGATATCACCGTAGCGATCGCGTTCGGCCGGCCCGACGTACACGTACTCCACGTCGTGCCGAGAGAGCAGTTCGGCTCGCCAGCCGTCCGAGCCGAGGTAGACGGTGTTGACTGCTCGGACGCGATCGACGTACGCCTCCCGGCTGCGGTACTGGATCTCGTGGGAGACACCGGCGATCGTCGGGAAGCCCGTGAGGCTCGACGCCGGACTGGCGCTCCAGTCGTAGACCGCGATACCGGGTGCGGCGACGATCGTCGGCCGGCCGGAACGGTCGTCGAGCCAGCGGATGGCGGCGACCTGATTAGGAATGTTCTCCTCGGCCGCGGCGAGGCCATCGAGCGTCGAGCCGCCGGTGTCGGGATCGTCGAAGTGGCCCTTGAGTGCAACCCCGCCGTAGACCACAGTCGAGATCACGAGCAGCGCGGCGAGCACGGCACCGACTTGCTGGCGGCGACGGCTCCACGACCACTCGCCCCGCCCACGGACGAGCCGCGGGAGAAGGACCCCGGTCGCGCTCGCCCAGAGGATCCACGTCGGCATGTAGGTCTTGACGACGGTGTTGAACCGGCTGCCACCGCCCTCCCTGACGTACACGAGTTCGGCGAAAAGCACGAGCCCGAGGCCGGCGACCACGAGCACGCCCTCGTAGCCGACATCGCGATCGGTGGCGAGGGCGTACCAGCCCACGGCGAGCAGCGGGCCGAACAGCGCGAACGGCGCGAGCGGCGCCGGAGCGACCGCGACGAGGACGAGAAAGGCGAGCAGACCGGCGGTCACGACCGACGTCGCCACGCGGCCGCGGAGCCACGCGAACGAGGTGGCGACGAGCACCGCGAGGAACGCCCCGTGGACGAGCAGCAACGACCCGAGCGAACTGCGTGCGGCGGCTTCGAGGACGACGATGGGCGTGCTCGGGCGCGACCCCACCGGCCCGAGGAGGAAGGGGAGCGCGACGAGCACCCCGATGACCCCCGCACCGACCGTGATCCCCGTCGCCCCGATCGTCCGGGCGAGCGTGCCGCGCACCATGCTGCGAGACGTGTCGGACCCTGGGTTGCCGACGAACCGATCGACAGCCGTGGCCGTGATCGCCGGGAGCAGCGAGCGCAGTTCCGCATCGGCAAACGTCAGCGAGAGCCACAGCAGGCCGAGGACCGTCGGGAAACTCCACGTGTTGACGACGGCCATGAACCCGCCGACGATGGGAATCGCACCGAAGACCACCGCGCGACGACGGCGGACCGCGGTCGCGGGCGTGCGGTAGTAGGCGTAGCAGAGTCCCGCCACGACGAGCAGAAAGGGCGTACTCAGGAGGTAGGGCCGGATGTCGCCCCGCACGATCCCGAACAGCGGAAACGGGTCGTACGTCAGAGGAATGATCCGACTGGCGACCTTGTAGTTGTACCCCTGGGGGATCGGTTCGAGGACCCACTCGGTCACGAGCTGTGAGTGGGCCGCCGCGAACGCCGTCGCGGCCTCGTCGCGGATCGCCGCCGGAAGCCGCCGCACCAGCAACCGGATCGCAGTCGAGGGGTTGCTCGCACAGACCGTGAAAAAGACTGCCGTGACACCGGCGATGACGCGCTCACGGCGATCATACAGTCCGGTCGTGACACGACCGCCGGTCGAGCGCGAGTCGACGGCCGAGTCGGCGGTAGTGACCGAGTCGGCAGTGATGGCCGAATCCGGACCGGCCGACCCGTGTGAGGCAGACTGTGAGCCGATCGAATCGTCGCCGGATCGGCTGGCCGCGATCGAGCCCGCGAGTTCGTACGCTCCAGCCGCGAGCGTCCCGAAAAACACCGCCATCGAGAGATTGAATCCGAACCACGGATGAGTGCCCGTGAGTCGGGTCAACAGCGACGCGAGGAAGTGACCGCCGTAGTAGTAGATCAACGACTCCCCCGCAAACCAGAAGTCCTCCGGCGGTAGCTGCGGGGCACGGTACAGCGAGGCCACCAATCCGAAATCGAGGAACTTCTCGCCGCCGGGCGTGATTCCCGGCTCGACCGACCGCACGACGAGAACACCGAGGTAAACGACGGTGAACACCACGAGCGCCTCGGTAGCCGCCCGGCGGTCGATGGCGACGCCTGCTCGTACCGCGAGCACCGCCGCGACCGCGAGCGCCACGAGGCCAGCCCCGAGAGCCACCCACCCAAGCGCGAGGTGGCCGACCCAGAACGCGACGAGCGTCACGATCGTCAACGCGATGCCGAGCGAGAACCCTGCGCCGCGGCCTGGCAGCGTCGAGCAAAGCCACGCGGCGACCGGCAGGCCGAACAGCGCGAGCCCGACGACAGCCACCCACCACACCACGACGAGGCCGTACTCCATCCGTCCGAACGGTAACCGCAAGCCCGTAATACGCTTTTGCTTGCCGGGCCGACACCGCTCGAACGGGATCGGAACACCAACCCGGCTGGTAGCGTTCCCAACCCGTCCCGAGGGGTATATAGCGCAATTACAACGACTTAAGCCCGACTCGTAGGATGGTTCGTCCAGCATGGCACAGTCCGATGACGCATCCGGCGTCGAACGGGGCGAATCGTCGTTCAGGGAGTACGTCCTCGGCGTGCGAATCACGGAACACGTTTCGGCGACCGGCGAGGGGCCGCGCTATCGGTTCGAAGCGCCACACCACGACGGGATCACCTTCGACGATCCCGACCTCGCGGAGTTGTACGCCGCCGTCTACTTCGACGTGAACGGGTTCCAGGAGGAAGGAACGGGTGTGCGGGGCGTCCCACCGGCAATCATCCAGGCCGGTCGTGACACGCTCGCCGCGTATCTCCTCACCCAACCCGAGACGGACGTCAACTGGGTCGCGTCGTTCTACGGCGTGAAGCCCAGCAAAGTCGAGCGCTACACATCGTGGGTTCGCGAACGCGCCGCGGAGATACGGGCGGGAGCGGCGGAGCGCGGTATGGAGTGATCGTCTGCCCTCTCGAAGGAGACGACGGCTTCCGTCAACGGTGCACGATCACCACGGCTGCGATGGGGATTGGCCGAAGTCATCACACGTTGTGCTTTTGCGGAATGACTACCTGTTGAAATCGGCGTGCGAGATACAGAGGATCTATCTCGCATCTGGTCTCTGTCGCAATCTCATACCATGAGGTTATCGAGCCTGCAAGACATGAACTAAAGCTCTCGTAGGCGTTCGGCGGTCCTTACGATTGTAATTCGACGGTGGGTCCAAGAGTCGACGTAAGTCCTACTCGTTGCCGGCGTCGGTAGAGATACCACACACAGACAGCTAAGGGAACCAGCGTGAGGCAAAACGCTATGATGCCCTGCGTGTTTACTGGCATGGTCGTTGCTGGAACGGCTACTGCGTAGAAATCGGTGGTGGCGACCTGTGGGATGTTCGAGAAGGTGATGGCAGGAATCATCGCCAGAATCGGGGCGAGGCCGAGAATTCCGTAGTGTATTGGCTTTGGTTCCCACTCTCGGTCAGCGATCATTATGGCTTTCGCGTCTCGATACAGAAAGATAGCGAGCAGCGGGAAGGAAAACAAGAGGATGAAACCGGTGATGGCGGCAAGCACTTTCGTTACCAATATCAACGGCATCTGGAGCGAGGGGATGACTAACGTTCCGATGAGGTAGTAGAGGTAGCTTATTACGTAGAGGATGGGGAAGTACCATGACCGGCTTATCATACCGAGTGTCGGCGGTTCTCTCCTTCAGATAATATATCTGTTGTTTTGGCTATCGAACCCCCTCTGTCAGTAATAGCAAGAGGGTTGGTGCAAGATACGCGCCCTGTATCTCGCACGCTGGATCTCACAACTGCTGGGGAGGACTCGCGCAAAACTACGGAGCTCTCCGATGACCCCTATAAAACCGCTTAGAGGTTCATGTTGATCGTCTTGGTCTGGGAGTAGTGGTCGAGGGTGTCTTCGGCCTGCTCGCGCCCGATTCCCGACTGCTTGTACCCGCCGAAGGGCTGGCCTGCCGGGAAGTCGTTGTACTGGTTGACCCAGATGTTGCCCGCCTCGATGTCCCGAGCCGCCCGGTTCGCCTTCGAGAGGTCGTTCGTGATGACGCCCGCCGCGAGGCCGTAGTCGACGTCGTTGGCGCGCTCCATCATCTCGTCGTAGTCCGACCACGCGAACACTTCCTCGACCGGGCCGAAGATCTCCTCCTGGACGGGGTCGGAGTCGTGATCGATATCGTCGATGACGGTGGGGACGACGAAACAGCCGTCGGCGAGCGCGTCGCTCTCGGGCTGGGACCCACCAGTCACGATCCGCGCGCCGTCCTCGCGCGCCTGGTCGATGTACGAGAGCGTGCGTTCGACCTGTTCTTCGGAGACCTTCGGGCCGAGTCGCGTGTCCTTCGAGAGTGGGTCGCCCATCTGAAGTCCCTCAGCAGCCTCCACAAAGGCGTCCATGAACTCCTCGTAGATGTCCTCGTGGACGAACAGCCGGGTGCCCGCAGTGCAGCACTCACCAGTGTTATAGAACATCGCGATCATCATCACGCGGACCGCCTGCTGGATGTCGGCGTCGGGGAACACCACGACGGGGCTCTTCCCGCCGAGTTCGAGGGTCACATCCGAGACGTTCTCGGCGGCGGCCTTCATGACCTCCTTGCCGACGGCAGTCGAGCCCGTGAAGGAGACCTTTCGGACGTCCTCGTGTCCGGTGAGCGGTGCGCCCGCCTCAGCGCCGTAGCCCGTGACGATATTGACCACGCCATCCGGAACCACGTCGTCGATCTCGCGAACGAGTTCGAGTACGGAGAGCGGCGTCTCTTCGGCGGGTTTGAGTACCACCGTGTTCCCGGCCGCGAGCGCGGGCGCGAGCTTCCACGTCGCGATCAGCAGCGGGAAGTTCCACGGCACGACCGCGCCGACCACGCCGTAGGGCTCGCGGATCGTCTGGATCGACTTGCCCGATCTCGACGGCACGGTGTCGCCGCCGTGGGTTCGGGTCGCGCCGGCGAAGTACCGGAACTGGTCGGCGACGAGGGCGACGTCCGCGCGCGCCTCGCGAATGGGTTTGCCGTTATCGAGACTCTCGATTGTGGCCAGTTCGCTCCGTCGGTCTTCCACTCGATCCGCGATCTCGTTCAGCACGCGCTGGCGTTTCGTGGCGTCGGCCTCGGACCACTCCGTCTCGTAGGCCTCCCACGCCGCCTCGACAGCCCGATCGACGTCCTCGCTGTTGCCGGCCTGGGCCTCGGCGAGCACTTCGCCCGTCGTGGGATCGCGCGTCTCGAAGGTCTCGCCCGACGCGCTCGCGACGAACTCGCCGCCGATGTAGTGCTGTGCGGGTTCGTCGGGAATCAACTCCGCGCGCGCCTCGCGGTGGCGCTCCCGGATCTCGTCGCGGCTCTCCTCCGGCGTGCGTGCGTCGGTGGACATGCGTCCCGCAAGAGTTGCCGGAGCGTGAAAAACCGTTCTGATAGTCGTTCCCACGGCCGTCCCTCGTCGTCTGTCACGCACGCGAGATCTGTCTACCGACTTGGATCCCGATAACCCGATCACCACTCTATTTTCTCACTGTATCCCGCCAGTATAAAATAAAAAATGATTTGATTTCGCTGTTAGAGGTCCGAGACTGTCATGCGACGACGAACCTTTTTGACCGCACTGGGAGCGACAAGCGCTACGGCGCTCTCCGGAGCAGGCGCAGCGTCCTCCCAGGAACTGCTGGCAACCGACGGGACGATACGACCTCTCGCGTTCGACTCGACGGCGAGCCTTCTCGACGGGAACGAACGACCCCTGACCGACGACTCGCTGGTCGCAGTCTGGGCCGAATCCACCGCGTACAATGGCGACGCGGATGGGAACGGTGACGCCGTTTCGTACCCCGATGGAACACCGATTCCCCTCGTAGCGAGCGACGACGGGATCGTGGGTTTCGGTGCGCCGATCGGCCAGGACGATACCGACTTCAACTACGGTAACGAGGAGTTCCTGCTCAACGTTCTCGATGCCGAGGCTGACGGCCCGACCGTCGTCTTCGACGAGGGGCACGGGCAGTTCTACGACACCGAGAAATTCAGCGCGTTCATCGGCTACGCCGAAGCGAACGGGTACGAAATCGCCGCGACCACGGACATCGCTGCCGACCTCACAGGAGCCGATGCGGCGATCGTCACCTCGCCTTCGGAGGTCTTCTCGGCCGCCGAACGCGACGCGCTCGTGGCGTTCGTCGCAAACGGGGGCACACTGCTGCTGTTCGATCAGTCGGATTTCAATAACTTCGACGCGACGGCGAACCTCAATGCGATCGCCGAAGCCATCGGCACGGGCTTCCGGTTCAACGACGATCAGGTGTACGACCCCGAGAACAACCTCTACGCACCCTTCGTACCGTTGACCTCGAACTTCAACACCGCGTTCGACTACTTTGCCGACCGTGAGGGCCTCGGCTTCGAACTCGATCCCTCGAAGACCTACACCGTCGAAGTCGTCGAAGTCACCGACGGCGACACGGTCGATGTCCGTTTCGAAGGGGGTCAGGAGACGGCCATTCGGGTGCTCGGTATCGACACGCCCGAGACGGGGAGTGCGACCAGCACCGAGCGCGCCGAGGAGTGGGAAGGAATCGAATCGTACGACTATCTCGAAGCTGCGGGCAACGCGGCCACCGCGTTCGCGAGGGGTGAACTATCGCCCGGGCAGCGAGTCGACCTCAGCTTCGACGCGAACGAGCCAGCTCGCGACGAGTTCGGGCGCGTGCTCGGCTACCTCACGTACGACGCCGATGGTTCTGGGAGTCGCGAGACACTCTACAACCACCGGGTGATCGACGCAGGTCACGCCCGCGTGTACGATTCCGGGCTGGCACGCCACGACGAGTTCCTCGCCGCTGAACTCGACGCCCGAGAGACCGGCCG
The DNA here is from genome assembly GCF_028617175.1 of Halococcus sp. PRR34. Lineage (NCBI taxonomy): Archaea > Methanobacteriati > Methanobacteriota > Halobacteria > Halobacteriales > Halococcaceae > Halococcus > Halococcus sp. PRR34. The sequence continues at coordinate 15,276 of NZ_JAQJDA010000007.1, forward strand.
AAACGTGTGGTCCGCGAGCGATCCAGCGAACGCCGAGTCGATTCGGAACGATCCCGTCGAGGAGCTCTTCGTCCCGCGGGCAGCCGCCATCGAGAGCGCGAGTGGCGATCTGAGTGGTCGTGTGCCCGTGCGTGCCGAGGCCACTGCCTCGACGCCGAACGCACCGCTCATCGCGGTCGACGATGACGCCGGGATCGCGATGGTCGGATCACCGTTCGTCGATGAAGCCTACGAGATCGCCGAGGGGTATCCAGTCGAGACGAATGGCTACGGCAACTACGTCTTCCTGACGCACTTGCTGTCGCGGACCGCCGCCACCGCCGGCCGCGGGCCTCCTCTCCATGCTGGGCCACCCGATACCCCTGGCAACGGTGGACCACCGCCTCACGCGGGGCCGCCGGACCGTGCTGGACCGCCGGAGAGGAACGCTTCTGACGAGTACGGGGAAGCACCAGTGCTCATCGACGGTGGCCACGGTCAGTTCGCCGCGAGCTATGCGCTCTCGGCCGAGGATGCCGCCTACTATCTGCGGTATCTCGAAGGGGTCGATATCGCGTTCGAAGGGGTCAACCAACTCGCAACAGGCTTCGGAGCTGAGCTACTCGGCAACGGCCGAGCACTGCTGATTACTGCGCCCACCGAAGCCTACACCGAGACCGAACTCGATGCTGTCCGTACGTTCCGGAAAGACGGTGGTGCCGTCGTCCTGCTCGGTGGGGCTGTCCCCGAAGTAGCCCGGACGAATCTAAACACGATCGCCGAAGCTCTCGGTTCGGACCTCCGCCTTGGTGGTGCGGTGACCGACGGCACGAACAACCTGAATGGCAATCCATCGGTTCCGATCACGACGAACTTCGGGGACCGATTCAACCTGTTCGACACCTACACCAACGAGACAGAGTACGGAAACCGGAAGGCTGGTTCCGGTCGCAGTCATCGAAAGGGTAGACGAAACGACTCATAGTTACGGCGACAGGCGTTGCCTGTCCGGCGAGGTGCACTTCGCTCACCTCGCTGGCTCCCAACGTCTTCGTCGCTCGCGGCTCGCTTCGCTCACCGCTCGCAAAACGAGGCCACTCCTTACAGTCGCGACCTCGCTACGGACTCAGCCGCTGACGGTCTCGCGGGAACAGCACCGCCTCCCGGATGTTCGGCAGGTCAAGCATCGTCATGACGAGACGCTCGGCACCGATCGCCCAGCCGGCGTGGGGCGGCATCCCGTACTTGAACATCTTGGTGTAGTACTCGAACGCCTCGGGGTCGAGCCCCTGCTGTTCGAATCCCTCGACGAGGTGGTCGTAGCGGTGCTCACGCTGGCCGCCCGAGACGAGCTCCATGTTCGGAGCCATCATGTCGAACCCCGTCGAAATATCCTGTCCGTCGTGATCCTTGATGTAGAACGGTTTGATCTCGCTCGGCCAGTCGGTCACGAAGTAGTGGCCGCCGACGTCGCTGCCGAGCGCCTTCTCGCCCTCGGTCGGGAGGTCGTCGCCCCACACCAGCTGCTCGTCGAGCTCGCCGGTGGCGTTGATCCGCTCGATCGCCTCCTCGTAGGTCAGTCGCGGGAACGCTTCCGCGGGAACCGAAAAGTCGTCGTAGCCGAGGGTGTCGAGCTGGTCGGTGCAGTTCTCGGCGACGCCTTCGTAGGCCGCGCGGACGACCTGCTCGCACGCGTCCATCGCCTCCTCGTGATCGATGAACGCCGACTCGAAGTCGATCGAGGTCGCCTCGTTGAGGTGGCGTGGCGTGTTGTGCTCCTCGGCTCGGAAGATCGGGCCGATCTCGGAGACGCGTTCGAGACCGCTGCCGACCATCAGCTGTTTGAACAGCTGCGGCGACTGGTTCATGAACGCTTCCTGCCCGAAGTAGGTGATCGGGAACAGTTCGGTCCCGCCTTCGGTGCCGGTGGCGACGATCTTCGGGGTGTTGATCTCGGTACAGTCGAGATCGCGGAACGCCTCGCGGGCCGCTCGAAGCACTTCGGCACGGATCTCGAAGATCGCGCGTGCCTCGCCACGTCGGAGGTCGAGCGTGCGGTTGTCGAGCCGCGTCGGAAGCTCGGCTCCGACTTTCTCGGAGGGATCGAGCGGGAGTTCGGGCTCGGCGGGCGCGATCACGTCGACCGTTTCGGGAACGATCTCGACGCCGGTCGGTGCGCGCTCTTCTTCTTCGACATCGCCGGTGACGGCGACCACGCTCTCGCGGGTGAGGTCGGTGCCGGCCTCGACGAGCTCCTCGTCCATCGCATCCTTCTCGAATTTGACCTGGATCTTCCCGGTGCGGTCCCGTACAATGAGAAAGGCGATCCCGCCGAGGTCGCGGATCTCGTGTGCCCAGCCCGCAACCGTCACCGACTCGCCCGGTGTGGCCGCGGCGGTGTGGGTTCGGTCCTGCATGGTGCGGAGTTTCGGAGCCGCGGTCTTAAACGCCGTCGGTTCGGTCGTAACCACCACGATTCGTCGCAGTCAGAAGTGTCTCGACGGCCGTTGCGAACGCCTCCTGTGAGTCGAAATCCATCTCCGTGGGGGCCTCCGGGATGGGAAGTGCGGCTCCGATGGTTCCGATAACCGCCCCGACCGCCCGCATGAACGGCGAATCGTCCTCGATGGCTGCCCACGACAGCTCGATGGTCATCTCACTTTCAGTTATGTGGATGCACTCGATACCAGCGATGGGATAACTCCCGTGTGTCGTGTATCTCTGGCGCTCTTCCCACGATTTCCCGGCGATGTCATCGGGATAGATGGAGAGATGGCCGTCAGTAATTTCGTACCATCGCTGCCCGTCGGTCCAGCGTCCGAGTGTTGCCAGCGGGACGAGAACCGCACCGCGCTCCTCGGCGAGCGTTCGCAGGTCGCGTTCGTAGTCCGGTCCGGCAACGGAGACGTTCACCCGCCCGTGTGTTCGATAGAGCCATGACTCGTCGGTATGGACCACGAACTCCCTCAATGGGACGTCGTTATCGAGTAGCGCCTCGGCCGCCGTCCGGCCATCAGGGAGCGACACGCGATAGGGGTCGCCGGCGAACGGTTCGTTGGACCACGACCGGGAATCGCTGTCAACGTGCTCAAAGCCGGCATGAGACGGTGATTCGACGCGCTCGGGGTCGAGTGCGACCGTCACTGCTGTGGCGTACTCCAGTGCGATTCTTGCGGCCGCGTTTCGGAGGGCGGTGCGACCCTCGGCACGACGCTGTTCGAGGAGATGGGTCTCCTCACGCTCCTCGGGTGGGCGCTCGTGCGGCTGTCTCGCTTCCTTGACCATCGGACTGTTCGTTTTTCCTGCTCACTCGATCGAAAGCTTCCCGCCCCCGCCAGCTCCCGACTCGCCTTCGTCCCATTCGATCTCGAACTCGACGCTCAACTCGTCCGGGCCGCTGCCGGTCTCGCGTTCGGCTTTGACCTCGAACGTCGGCCGGGCCGGCGGGGCGAGTGTCACGTGCTGGTCGCCGGCCTCAAGCCCGATCTCGTCGCCGCCGTCGAGTCGATCCGCCACCGTCCGCAGGTAGTTGGCGATCTCGCTCCGATCCATCGACTGCTCGGTCTCGAAAAGTACCTCCTCGGGCATACGCTTCCGTACGCGCCGATCGTATATGAATAGTTGTGTCGCTCGGCGTTCAGAAACCCTGCTCAGCGATCGGGTTCGATCCGCTCTTGACCGGCTTCTTTCGCCCCACGGACGGTCTCGCGGACGGCATCACAGCCCTCGTCGTGGACGAGATCGCCGACGATCACCGTGTCGGCGCGTCCGCCCATCTCGTGCGCGGTGTCGTAGTCGCCGATTCCGCCACCATAAAAGAGGGTGGCGTCGTCGAGCGCATCGCTCGCTGCGGTCACGACTTCGGGATCGCCGAACGTGCCCGAGTACTCGAGGTAGACGATCTCCTGGCCGAACAGCCGCTCGGCGATCGTGGCGTAGGCCGCGACTTCGTCGGCGTCGAGATCGCAGTTCGCCTGGGTGTACTCCGCCACCGACGAATCGGGGTTCAGCACGATGTACGCCTCGGTGTGAGTGCGGTCCCAGTCGATCTCGGTGTCCATCCGGGCCCACTCCTTGTGGACACCGGTCAGCCACGCGATATCGCCGGCATTGAACACGGTCGGAACCAGATACCCACTGAGCCCGTCGGTGTGGACCACGGTCCCCGGGTGGCTCGGCTCGATGTACACCGGCACGTCGTGCTCCCGGCCGGCGGCGGCACACGGCTCGATGACCTCGGTCATCTTTGCCTCGGTCATCCCGGTCGTGCCGCCGATCTCGATCGCGTCGGTCCCCGTCTCGCAGACGTCGGCGTAGCTCTCGCCGTCGACGAGGCTCTTGTCGGGGTCCAGCTTCACGATATGGTCCCACTCCGCCCACGGGGCACTCATACCATCCCAATTCCAGTGTGGCCTAAAACGTCTTCCGTAACGACGACGGGGCCGGTGGGGGAGAAACGCGGCTCAGTCCGCCTTCGCCTGCCACTTCCGAACGTTGTCGGCGCTCACGCCCTGGACCTCGGCGGCGAGTTGGTCGGCCTCGCCCTCCCGGAGATCGTCCAAACTGTCGATCCCGACGGCGGCGAGCTTCTCGGCGGTCTTTTCGCCCAGCCCGTCGAGGTCTTCGAGATCGGTGGCCGCCTGGCGCGCCTCGTACTCCCGGTAGTTACACACCGGGCAGCCGAGCTCCCACGGCTCGTCGCCCGAGTGGACCACGAGCTCCGGTAGATCGTGCTCTTCACAGTGCTCGTCGATGACCTCGATCTCGCCGCGGCGCGGGAGGGGTAAGGAATACTCGCAGTCCGGGTATCGGGTACAGCCCGCGAGGCGCGAGCCCGTCCGGAGCGATTTGATCGCGAGTTCGCCACTCTCCTCGTCGTCGCCCTCCCCATCGTCGCCCTCCTCACTGCCGCATTCCGGACACGCACCGATCACGCGATCCTCGGCCTCGTCGGCCTCTTTTGCGGCGCAGATCGGACAGCCGTGGGTAAACGTGTTCCGGCCGTCGAGCATCTTCACTTCTCGAAGTTCGTGCTCGTCGCAGGTTTCCTCCTGAATCACCGGTTTGCCCGACGAGGGCAACGGCAGGGTAAACTCACAGTCCGGATAACCGTCACAGCCGACGAAGTACGAACCGTGGCGGCTCCGACGGACGAGCAGCGCCGCCCCGCAGTCGGGACACGGCCCGAGAATTTTGTCGACCTTGAGGGAGTTCCGGAGGGAGTCACCGATCGCCTCGCGCGAGTCGTGGAGCTCCTCGAAAACGGTCGCGAGCATCTCGCGCGACTCGTCGGTCACGTCGTCGAGCGTCGCCTCCCCGGCGGCGATCGCGTCCATATCATCTTCGAGCTGTTCGGTCATCGCTTCGCTCACGACCTGTTCGGCGAAGCGCTTGCCCGCTTGGACAACCGCCTTCGCCAGCGTCGTCGGGCGCGGCGGGTCGTTCTCGATGTAGCCTCGGTCGTAGAGCTTCTCGATGGTGTTGTGGCGGGTCGCCTTCGTCCCGATCCCCATCGACTCCATCGTCTCGATCAGCCGCGACTGGCCGCGCCGGCGCGGCGGCTGCGTTTCCTTGGCCTCGCTTCGGACCTCACTCACCGGCAGCTTGTCACCCTCCTCGACGTCCGGCACGTGGTTCTCGGTGGAATCGACGTAGGGGTAGACCGCGTGATACCCCGCTTCCAGCAGGCGCTTACCGTTGGCCTTCAGTCGGTGGTCTCCGACTGCGGCGGTCACTCGGAGATGCTCCCACTCGGCTGGCTCGGCCACCGTGGCGAAGAAGCGCCGGACGACGAGTTCGTACACCGCGCGCTCGTCGTCGCCGAGTTCGGTGGCCGAGGGAAGTTCTCCCGTGGGGTGGATCGGCGGATGGTCGGTGGTCTCCTCGTCGCCCTCGGTGGGTGTCGGTTCGCCTTCCAGCAGCGTGTCGGCGTCGTCGCCGAACTCGGGGTGGTCGGTGAATTCCGAGAGCAGCTCCGCAACGTCGAGATCGTCGGGGTAGACGGTGTTGTCGGTTCGGGGGTAGGTGATGTAGCCTGCGGTGTAGAGGCTCTCGGCCAGGCTCATCGCGCGCTGGGCGGAGTAGCCGAGCGAGCTCGCGGCGCGGATGTACTGGGTGGTGTTGAACGGGGCCGGCGGGTCGTCAGTCCGTGTGCGTCGGCGGACTTCCTCGACTGCCGCTGTGCTCGCCCCGCGGAGGTCGTCGTAGACCGCTTCGGCCACGTCGCCATCCCAGACCCGCTCGGCCTCGCTGCCGTCGTCGTCGTAGAAGTACTGTGCCTCGAACGTCGCCTCGTTCTTGGTTAGGTCGCAGAACAGCTCCCAGTAGTCGTCGGGATCGAACGCCTCGATCTCGCGCTCGCGATCGACGATCAGCTTGAGGGTCGGCGACTGGACCCGCCCGACGCTGATGAAATCGCTGCCCATCTGTTTCGCCGACAGCGACAGAAAGCGGGTGAGTGCTGCGCCCCAGACGAGGTCGATCTCCTGGCGCGCCTCGCCAGCGGCTGCGAGATCGAAGTCGAGGTCGTCGAGGTTCTCGAACGCTTCTCGTACTTCGGGTTCGGCGAACGACGAGAACCGCGCCCGCCGGATCGGGGCGTCAGTCACCTCGCGCACGATGTCGTGGGCCTCCTTCCCGATGAGTTCGCCCTCGCGGTCGTAGTCGGTCGCGATGATGACGCCGTCGGCGTCCCGAGCGAGCAGCCGGAGGGTACTGACGATGTTCTCGCGGCTCTCGTGTGGCTCGACGACCACCTCGGCGTCGATGAGCTCGACGGGTTCGACGTCGCGCCAGTTCGAATACTCCGCCGGGAAGTCGTTCTCGACCACGTGGCCCGAGAGCCCCACGCACCGCCGGCCGCCCCACTTGTAGACGTTGACGCCGTTGCGCCGCTCGACGTCCGCGCTCTCGCCGCTCAGGATCTCGGCGATGTTTCGCGCCGCGGTCTCCTTCTCCGTGATGATCAGCTCCATCGAACGATCCCTCCCCCTCTCGTCATTGGGTCCGATAGGCCGATACGGCTTCTAAACCTTTCGCAAACCACGAGACTACGCGGGCGCGCTCGTACGCCTGTGCGGCCGCAGCGGCCGATCGGCCGGTTTCGCAGCGGCCGGTCGCTTGGATCACTCACCCGAGGTCGAACTGCTCAGCCGCGGTCGCCATGTCCTTGTCGCCGCGGCCGCTCAGGTTCACGAGGATCGTGTCGTGCTCGTCGGCGATCTCCTTCGTGAGCGCGAGCGCGTGGGCGGTTTCGAGCGCCGGGATGATCCCCTCGGTCTCGCTGAGCTCCCGGAACGCCGCGAGCGCGTCGTCGTCGGGAACCGCGCGGTACTCACACCGGCCGACGGCCTGGAACATCGCGTGCTCGGGGCCGACACCGGGGTAGTCGAGGCCCGCCGAGATCGAGTGAACCTCGGTGTCGTCGTCGAGTACCCGTGTTTCCATCCCGTGGAGCACGTCGTCGGTGCCCGCTGAGAGCGGCGCGGCGTGGCGCTTCGAGTCGCCGCCCTCGCCGCCGCCCTCCGCGCCGTAGAAGGCCACGGGATCGTCGCGGAAGGCGTCGAACAGTCCCATCGCGTTCGATCCGCCGCCGACACACGCCACCGCCGCGTCGGGGAGGTCGCCGGTTCGCTCCCGGAACTGCTCGCGGGCCTCGTCGCCGATGGTCGAGTGGAACTCTCGGACCATCCGCGGGAACGGGTCCGGCCCTACGACCGATCCCACCAGATAGTGGGTGTCGTCGACGTTCTGCGCGAAATCTTCGAGGGCGGCGTCGACTGCGTCCGCGAGGCCCGCCCCGCCGCGCGTCACTTCGTTGACTTCAGCGCCCATCAGCCGCATCCTGAAGACGTTCATCCGCTGGCGCTCGATGTCCTTCGTCCCCATGTAGATCTCGGTGTCCATGTCGAACAGCGCGCCCACCATCGCGGTCGCGGTGCCGTGCTGGCCCGCGCCAGTCTCGGCGATCAGTCGAGACTTGCCCGCCTTCTCCGCGAGCAGCGCCTGGCCGATCGCGTTGTTGATCTTGTGCGCACCGCCGTGGAGGAGGTCCTCGCGCTTGAGGTAGATCTCGGCCCCATAGCGCTCCGAGAGGCGCTCGGCGTGAAAGAGTGGCGTGGGTCGTCCTGCGAAGTTTTCGAGGATCGATCGGAACTCCGTCTGGAACTCGTCGGTGGTGGCGATCGAGTCGAACGCCCCGGCGAGCTCGTCGAGTGGCTCCACCATGACCTCGGGCACGTGTCGCCCGCCGAACCCCTCGAACTCGCCCGCGTGGTCCGCGTCGTCGTTGCTCATCGTACGCCATTCCTCGCCATTATCGTACAAAGAGATACCGGCTGTGCGATCCGTCGCTGGCGTCTCGCTCGCAGAACTCAGCCGTCGAGTTCGTCGCGGAGCAGTTGGTTCACCGTGCCCGGATCGGCGCTTCCTCCTGTGGCCCCCATGACCTGGCCCACGAGGAAGTTGAGCGCGCCGTCGTCGCCCGTGTGATAGTCCTCGACCGCACCCGGATTCTCGTCGATCGCTGTCCCGACAGCCCGTTCGATCTCGTCCTCGCCGGTGGCTCCGAGCCCCTCGCGCTCGATCACGTCGTCCGGGCTCAGTCCCTCGTCGAGCATCGCGCGCAACACGACCTCTTCGGCGTTCTTCTCGGTGATTTTACCCGTCTCGGCGAGCTCGACCAACCGGACGAACTCGTCGAGACGCCCCTCGATGTCCCCGATTTCCATGTCGCGGTAGTTGAGCTCCCCAAGAAGGGTGTCGGCGACCCACGACGCCGCGACGTCGGGATCGAAGCGGTCGGCCACCCGCTCGTAGAAATCCGCGACGTCGCGGGTGGAGGTGAGCTTTCGCGCGGCCGCCTGACTCAGCCCGTACTCCTCGCGGAACCGCTCGCGTCTGGCGTCGGGAAGCTCCGGAATCTCGATTTCGGTGGCCCGGTCGGCGACCTGGAGCACCGGGAGATCCGGCTCGGCGAAGTACCGATAGTCCTTCTCTTCTTCCTTCGAGCGCATCGAGACCGTCACGCCCCGCGACTCGTCCCAGTGGCGAGTCTCCTGTTCGATCGTCCGATCGCGCTGGAGCGCGTTGCGCTGGCGCGTGACCTCGTAGGCGAGCGCCTTCTCCGCGCCCTTGTGGCTCGAGATGTTCTTCACCTCCGTCCGGTTGGCCGCCGCGAGCGCCTCTTTCCCGATCGTGCCGTCGGCGGCGACTTCCTCGCCGGGCACGAGCGAGATGTTGGCGTCGACCCGGAGTGAGCCGTCCCGCGAACTGTCGAACACGTCGAGGTATTCGAGGACCTCCGTGAGCTTCGCGAGGAAGGCTCTGACCTCCTCGGGACCCCGGAAGTCGGGTTCGGTCACGATCTCCATCAGCGGGACGCCAGCGCGGTTGTAGTCGACGCGGGTGTACTCGGCGGTGTCGATCCCGCCGCTGCCGCCGGCGTGCTGGAGGCTGCCGGGGTCCTCTTCGAGGTGGGCGCGTTCGATCGCGATTTCCCGCTCGTCGTCCTCGATCGCGACGGTGAGTGCGCCGTTCTCGCAGAGCGGCGAGTCGTACTGGGTGATCTGGAAGTTCTTCGGGAGATCGGGGTAGTAGTAGTTCTTCCGGTGAAAACGGGTCGTTTCAGGCACGTCAGCGTCGATCGCGGCGGCGAGTTTGAGCCCGGCCTCGACCGCCGCCTCGTTCAGCACCGGGAGCGCGCCGGGCAGGCCGAGACACGTCGGACAGGTGTGTGAGTTGGGTTCGTCGTCCTCGAAATCCGTCCCGCAGCCACAGAATACCTTACTATCGGTTTCGAGCTGGACGTGGACTTCGAGCCCGATGACGACGGCGTGCTCGCGCGCCGCGGCGGCGTGGGCAGTCATTGTGCCCGTGTTCGTCCGCACCCGCTAAAACGTGACGCCATCGCCGTTCGACCCGATTCCACCACGTTTCGGGTCCGGAAATGACGGAAAGGCGACAAGCGTCTGACGCACGTTTATTGACGTGGGACGGGCTTTGAGAGGTATGTCGGGCAATCGCGTCGAGGAACTCGAAACGCGGGTCAACGAACTCAAGGCCACTGTCGATGGCCTCACCGAGGAGCTCGTCGAGACCAAGGATCGACTCCGCGAGCTCGAAGCCGACGATTCGGACGACTCCGAGGAGTACATCGAGGCCGGGGTCGGCACGACGCCCAAGACGGAAACCGATTCCTCCGAGGCAAGCGCCGTCGAGACCGCTGTCGAAGGAGATAAGCACACCGAAAACGAGGAGGAGAACACGACGGAGGCCGACGATATCATCGTCGCGTAACGCCCCCACGAGCACTCCATGAACATCAAGACGCTCGTCTTAGACAACTTCAAGAGTTTCGGCCGGAAGACCCGAATCCCCTTCTACGAGGATTTCACTACTGTCAGCGGCCCGAACGGCTCGGGCAAGTCGAACATCATCGACGCCGTGCTGTTCGCGCTCGGCCTCGCCCGTACGCGGGGCATCCGTGCACGCAAACTCACCGACTTGATCTACAACCCCGCCCACGACGAGGGCGACGGGGTCGGCGGCACGCGCGAGGCGAGCGTCGCGGTCGTCCTCGACAACGAGGATAGCACCCTCACCCGCGCCGAGGTCGAGAGCGCCGCCGGCACCGAGGACGTCGGCGACGTCGACGAGATCACCGTCAAACGCCGCGTCAAGCAGACCGAGGACAATTATTATTCCTACTACTACATCAACGGCCGCTCGGTGAACCTCGCCGACATTCAGGATCTGCTCGCCCAGGCCGGCGTCACCCCGGAGGGGTACAACGTCGTGATGCAGGGCGACGTCACGGGGATCATCAACATGACCGCGGGCGAGCGCCGCGAGATCATCGACGAGATCGCGGGCGTCGCCGCGTTCGACGCGAAGAAAGAAGACGCCTTCGAGGAGCTCGAAGTGGTCGAGGGCCGGATCGAGGAGGCCGAGCTCCGGATCGAGGAGAAGGAGGAACGACTCAACCAGTTGGAGGACGAGCGTGAGACCGCGCTCGAATATCAGGACCTCCGCGACGAGAAGGAAGAGTACGAGAGCTACCGGAAGGCCGCCGAGCTGGAGGAAAAACGCGAGGCGCTCGCCGACACCCGCGAAGAGATCGACGAGCGCGAAGAAAAGATCGCGGAGCTACGGCGCGAACTCGACGAGCGTGAGGGCCGCGTATCACGGCTCGAAACCGACCTCGACGATCTCAACACCGAAATCGAGCGGAAGGGTGAGGACGAGCAGCTCGCGATCAAACGGGAGATCGAGGAGGTCAAAGGCGAGATCGGGCGGCTGGAGGACAAGATCGAGACCGCCGAAGAGCGCATCGAAGATGCAGAAAACGAGCGCCGCCAGGCGTTCGTGGAGATCGACCGCAAGCAGGAGACCGTCGACGAACTCGAAAGCGATATTCGGCAGGTCAAAGTCGAGAAGTCCTCGATCGCGACCGAGATCGAGGACCTCGAAAACGATCTCGCCGAGGTCGAGAGCGAGATCGAGGCGACTGACACCGCGTACGACGAACTGAAGGCCGATCTCGCGGAGCAACGTGAGGCGCTCGAAGCCGAGAAGAGCGCAAAGAACGAGAAACAGCGCGAGCAGGACCGGCTGCTCGACGCCGCACGGCGGCGCTCGACCGAGCAGGACGAAACCGAGTCCGAACTCGACGAGGCGCGCGAGAAAATCCCCGCAATCGAGGCCGCAATCGAAGACATAGCGGACGAACGCGAGAAGGCCGCGACGAACGAGGCGAACATCGAGGACGTCGTTTCCGACCTCAAAACTGAAAAACGCGAGCGCAACGAGGATTTGGACGAGGTCGAGGAGGAGCTGCGGGCCGCCCAGCAGAAATACGCCGACCTCGAAGCCAAGACCGACGAGAGCGGCTCGTCGTACGGTCGAGCGGTTTCCACGGTGTTGAACGCCGACATGGATGGGGTACACGGCACGATCGCCCAGCTCGGCGGCGTCGATCCGGAGTACGCGACCGCGTGTGAGACGGCCGCCGGCGGGCGGCTGGCCCACGTCGTGGTCGACGACGACGGTGTGGGCGAAAGCGCGATCGACTATCTCAAATCCAGAAACGCGGGCCGAGCGACCTTCCTCCCGCTGACCGAGATGCACCAGCGCTCGCTGCCGCAACTGCCCGGCCAGGAGGGTGTGGTGGATTTCGCCGCGAACCTCGTCGACTATCCCACCGAGTACGCGGGCGTGTTCTCGTACGTTCTCGGGAGCACGCTCGTGGTCGAGGACATGGCGACCGCACGGGAGCTGATGGGCGACTATCGCCTGGTCACGCTGGAGGGCGAACTCGTCGAGAAGAGCGGCGCGATGACCGGCGGCTCGAAGAGCGGGTCGCGGTACTCCTTCGGATCGAGCGAGGGCCGGCTGAAACGGGTCGCGGATCGGGTGGCGGAGCTCGAAGAGGAGCGCCGCGAGGCGAAAGAGGCAGTACGCGACGTCGAAGAGCGGCTCGACGACGCGCGCGAACGGCGCTCCGCGGCCGCCGAGCAGGTGCGGGAGGTCGAGGCCGACATCGAGGCGAAAGAGCGCGAGCACGAGGAGGTCGAAGAGCGGATCGACTCGTTGGAGGACGAGATCGACGAGATCGAAACCGCTCGCGAGGAGGTCGACGAGGAGATGGGCGAGCTCGAAACCGCGATCGCCGATCACGACGATCGGATCGAGGGGATCGAGGACGAAATCGCCGATCTGGAGGGCGAACTCGCGGATTCGGACGTCCCGGAGCTCACCGAAGAGGCCGACGCGATCGAGACCGAGATCGACGACCGCGAGGACCGGATGGACGACCTCGACGGCCGGCTGAACGAACTCCAGCTGGAGAAGGAGTACGCCGAGGACTCGATCGACGATCTCCACGCGACGCTCGAAACCGCCCAAAATCGCAAGGCCGAGAACGAGGAACGGATCGAGGAACTCAAAGACGAGATCGACGGGTGCGAGGACACCCTCGACGAGAAGGAGGCCGCTGTCGCCGAGCTGGAGGAGGAACTCGCCGAGCTGAAAGAGGATCGTACCGAGTTGAAGGACGAACTTCAGGACGCACGGACAACCCGCGACGAACAGCAGGAGGTGGTTGACGAGGCCGAGACCGCTCTCGAAGACCGGCGTGAGACCGCCGAACGCCTCGACTGGGAGATCGATGAGCTCGCCGCGGCGGTCGGCGAGTACGACGCCGACGAGATTCCGGACCACGACGAGGTCGAGCGCGAGATCTCGCGGATCGAAGGGAAGATGGAGGAGCTAGAGCCGGTCAACATGCTCGCGATCGACGAGTACGACGCTGTCGAGGACGATCTCGCGGACCTCACCGGCAAGAAGGACACCCTGACCGACGAGCGCGACGGGATCGAGGAGCGGATCGAGTCCTACGAGGCTCAGAAGAAGGGGACGTTCATGGAGTCCTATGAAGCGATCAACGACCAGTTCGAGTCGATCTTCGAGCGGCTCTCGGCGGGGTCGGGGACGCTCCACTTGGAAGATCCCGAAGACCCCTTCGAGGGCGGGCTGACGATGAAGGCCCAGCCGGGCGACAAGCCGATTCAACGGTTGGACGCGATGAGCGGCGGCGAGAAATCACTCACCGCGCTCGCGTTTATCTTCGCGATCCAGCGCCACAACCCCGCGCCGTTCTACGCGCTCGACGAGATCGACGCCTTCCTCGACGCGGCCAACGCCGAGCGGGTGGGCGAGCTGGTCGACGAGCTCGCGAGCGAGGCCCAGTTCATCGTCGTCTCGCACCGCTCGGCGATGCTCGAACGCTCCGAGCGCGCGATCGGGGTCACGATGCAGGGCGACAACGTCTCGGCGGTGACGGGGATCGAGCTCGGAGCCCAGGAGGCCCCTGCGGATGACTGACACGCCCGATCCGCTGGCATCGGCGGGCGTCGGGTCGCCTGGCGACGCCGTGGACGATGCTGGCGACACCGGGACCGAAGCCGATGGCGATGCGGACGAATCCGAAGAAGTCGAGCCGGTCGAGCTGCTCGTCAGGCTGGCCGAGGAGGGTGAGATCGAGCCGTGGGACATCGACGTGGTGGAAGTCACCGATGCGTTCCTCTCGCGGCTCGACGCCGCCGACCTCCGAACCTCCGGCCGGGCGCTGTTCTACGCGAGCGTGCTCCTCCGGATGAAAAGCGACGCGCTGCTCGAACCCGACGAGCCGGAGCCCGACCCCGCGCCCGAGCCGTGGGAGGAGGCGTGGGGTCCGGAAGACGGAGCGGCAGACGGAGGCGAGTTCGGCCCGGACCCGGTGGCGGCGCTCGAAGACGAGATGGACCGCCGACTCGACCGGAAACAGGCCCGCGGCACCCCCGAGACGCTCGACGAACTCGTGCGGGAACTCCGGGAGGCAGAACGCGACTCGTGGTGGAAGGAGTCCCGAACCTACGACACCGACGGCTCGCCGAAGGGCTTTCAACGAGGTACTCAGACCCTCGAATACCGGTCAGGCGACGACCTCCGGGTCGACGACGAACCCACCGAAGCCGAGGTCACGGCCACGGCCCACACCGAGGACATCGAGACCATCATCGCGGACGTCCAGCGCGTTCTCCGCAAGCAGTACGACGCCGGGCGCGAGGAGGTGCTCTACGCCGAAATCGAGGAGGCGGGCGGGTCGCGCGTCGAAACCTTCCTCGCCGTGCTCTTTCTCTCACACCGGGGCCACGTCCGCCTCGAACAGGACGAACTGTTCGGCGACCTCTGGATCCAGAACCCGGCAGCCGACACCGGATCGACCGAAGCGATCGCGGACTGACTCGATCGCTCCCCGCTGTTCCACCCGGTTGGATCGTCGGCGAATCGAACACAGAGACACTTGACAACGCCGAGATCGACTAACGATAGCAACCGGCGAAAGAGTCATATCTCTTCGAGTTGTATGGTAACATTGGCCATGACGCCAGAACGAATCCGGGAGCGCCTGGCCGAAACCGAGGACAGGATCGATCTCGACCAATTCGTCGCGGCGCTCGAATACGTCCGCGACGACGGTCGGTCGTGAATCGACGCGCCGACCGGGCCCCGACAGTCGATCCATCCCGATAGCGCGAATGCTGTCGCGCTCAGTCGAGATACTCGCCAGCGAGCAGGTCGACGCGCTCTTTCGTCTCATCGGGGATCACTTCGTTCGGGGTGTTGATCGTGCCCTCCAGCGCGTGTTCGCAGTCACAATCGCGCTCGTCGGGCAGCGTTCGGATCGCGTGTTCGAGAGTGGCGTTGATCGCTTCCTCGTTCGCGGCGGCGTTTTCGAGGACGTCGCCGAGACGGTCGTCGACTGCGCCTTTCCACACGCCCCAATCGGTGATTCCGGTGATGGTCGCATAGCACAGCTCGGCCTCGCGGGCGAGCTTCGCCTCCGGGACCGCGGTCATGCCGGCGAGATCCCAGCCCTGGTCGCGGAACCACTCCGACTCGGCCTTCGTCGAATACTGGGGACCCTCGATGCAGACGTAGGTGCCACCCTCGCGCGCGCCGTCGTCGGTGGCGGTGTCCGCGGATTCGGCGAGATGGGTGGCCATGTGGGGGCAGTACGGCTCGGCGAACTCCATGTGGACCACCATGCCGTCGCCGAAGAAGGTGTACGGCCGGTGTCGGGTGCGGTCGAACAGTTGGTCGGGAACCACGAGGGTTTGCGGCGGGAGGTCGTCACGGAGGCTTCCCACGGCGTTGGTCGCGAGCACCCGCTCGACGCCGAGCTGTTTGAGGGCGTGGACGTTCGCCCGATACGGCGCGTCGGTTGGCGAGAACTGGTGGTCGCGGCCGTGTCGCGGGAGGAAGGCGACCTCGGTGCCGTCCAGCTCGCCGACCGTGATCGGCGCGCTCGGATCGCCGAAGGGTGTCTCGATCTCCTCTTCATGAACGTTTTCGAGATCGAACGCCTCGTAGATCCCGCTGCCGCCGATGATGCCGATCATACATCGTTCGATCGCGTGTGCGCGGCTAAAACATGACGGGAAAAGGGCCATGACCTCTCCACCCCTCGATCGACCGTGGTTCGTGCCGACACTGACAGCCGATCCGATGCTGAACGTCCCAGCGACACCGGATACAGCGACGCCGCCGATCGCACTAGTGACGCCGATCCCCTGGCGCTGGCTGTGGACCTCCTCCGAGCGGTGCGCTACGGCGAGTCGACACGCCGATACGAGCGTGCGCTCCGCGACCTCCCACCAGCGGCGCTCCGAGACGCGCTCGCCACCGATGACCGCCGGCTCGCCTTCTGGCTCAACGTCTACAACGCCCACGTCCAGCTCCTGCTCGACGCCGCGCCCGAACAGTACGAGGACCGGCGACGGTTTTTCCGTGCGGAGGTGGTCGCGGTCGCAGGCCACGAACTGAGCCTCGACGACATCGAACACGGCCTCCTCCGGCGCTTACGACACTCGCTGGGCCTCGGCTACCTCCCGCGGCGAGCCGACGCGTTCGAACGCGCTCACCGCCTCGACAGTCGCGACTCGCGGATCCACTTCGCGCTCAACTGCGGGGCCGCGAGCTGTCCTCCGATCCTCGCGTACGACCACGAGACGATCGACGACCAGCTCGACACCGCGACGGCGGGGTTTCTGGAGACGGAAGTCGCGCACGATGCCGACCAGGGCGTGGTTCGCGTGCCGCGACACATGCTGTGGTATCACGGCGACTTCGGTGGCCGACGCGGGATCCGCTCGCTGCTCCGCGAACACGTAGTCATTCCTGGCGACGCGACGCCCGCGATCCGGTACCAGTCGTACGACTGGTCGCTCGCGCTCGGGCGATTCGCGGGCTCGCAATCGGACGGCTCAGACACACCACGCGAGTAGCTGAACGACGACGAGCGCCACCATCGCGGCGACGCTCGGGAACGGCACTCGACGCTCGGTGTAGCCTGTCGCCCCCCACACCGACACCGGCAAGACGACCAGGCTCGCCGCCGCGACGACGGCCGGAAGCACGCTGCCCGCCAGTACGGGCAGGGACCCGAACGCCAGGCAGACCGCCCCGACGTACAACAGCCTGAGCTGTCGCGGCGACCACCGCGTGACGAGCGTCCGCTTCCCGACGGCAGCGTCGGCATGGCGGTCGGGCCACTGGGTGGCCAGGAGGTTGGCGAACACGAGCAGGAAGAACGGGAGGCACGCGAGCAGCGTTCGCCAAACAGGGCCGTCGAGAACGGCCGCGCCGTACGCCGGAAGGACGAGACCGCCGAGCGCGGCGTTGTCGAGTTCGCCCCAACCGCGCCACGCGAGTCGGAGCGGCCCGACCGAATACTGCCAGCCGAACCAGGCGATGACCGTGAGCAGGGCGAGCGCAGGGTGAGAAAGAACGCCGAGAGTGGTCCCGGCCACCGCAGCGACCATTCCGATGGCGAGCGTCGCAATGCCAGCGTAGAGCGCGAGGTATTGAGAAAGGCCCGTCCGAGCGAGCGCGCCGCTTCCACCCGAAAACGGCGTTCGTTCGGTCAGTGCGTCGGTCTCGTGGTCGGCGTACTCGTTGGCGTAGTGGACGCTCGCGGCGACGGCGAGCAGCGCCGCGCCGCCGACCGCGAGCCTCACGACATCGAGTGACGCCCCACTCGACAGCGCGATCTTCGCGCCGAGCGCGTAGACGACGAGCACTAGGAGGAGCTGTGCGGGGCGGCTCATCTTCCAGCACGCCCAGAACTGCGCTCGGAGCCGCGAAGTCGTCAGTCGACGAGTCGCCACTCGTCGGTATCGGTGGGTTCGATCACGTCACGGCGGTGCATCTCAGCCAGCACCTCGCCCAACCGATTTGGCTGGGCGACCTCCATCCCGATCCGATCGAGGTCGTGGTGGTCGGCGAGGAGGGCGCGGATCGTCTCGGTCGAGACCGTCTCGCGGTCGGTACGATCCATGACGCCGCTCACGAGCTCGATCATGTCCTCGATGAAGTTCCACGGGTAGACGATCCACGCCCACTCGTCGAGGCGCTCGCCGACGTAGTCGGGTTCGAACTCGCTGGTTCCCAGGAGTTGGAGGGTCGCGGTGCGGACGCCGTCGGGATCGCGGTCGAGAACGTACTCGTGGGCGTGTTCGATCGACCCGCCGGTGTCGGCGATGTCGTCGATGATGAGCACGTCCTTGCCCGCGACGGAGCCCTCGGGCATCGGGTACCTGACCTCGGGCTCGCCGCTTTTGGCGGCGGTACCGACGTAGTGCTCCATCTTCAGACTGGTGAGGTCGTCGAGCCCGAGGAAATCACACAGACACCGGCCCGCGAACCAACCGCCGCGGGCGAGCGCGACGACCACCTCCGGTTCGAACCCCGAGCGCTTGACCTGGTCGGCGACCGCCCGACACCGACCGTAGATATACTCCCAGTTGGTGACGGTGCAGGTGAAATCGTCCGGCAGTTCGGACATGGTGGTGCTCCGGCGTGATTCCGTGACCGGATCGGTTAACCCTGTCCGTCGAACGTCCATCGAACGGTCGTCGATCGCTGGTACCGACCCAGTATATAACCTCCCTGCGAATGAGCGCAGGTCTTTCATATTGTGTCGGACGAACTCCGCTGCTATGCTCGACACCGACGCCATCTTCGACGTTCTCGCCGCTCGTCGCCGACGGTACGTGCTCTACGCCCTCCTCGAGGTCGAGGACGGACTCGCGCTCCGCGATCTCGCCGGGGTGATCGCAGCTGCCGAGGCGGGCCAGCCGATCGCGGCGGTGGCTGGCGCGTGCCGCGAAGTCGCCACCGATCTCGCTCGGACGCATCTTCCGGCGCTCGACCGGAGTGGACTCGTCGAATACGATCCCACCCGCGAGCGTGCCTGCCTCGCCGACGGCCACGAACGAGCGATGTCGTACCTCGACCTCGCCAGCCGATACGAGCGCCCGCCGACCACCGCCAGCCCGGACGGCGCATAGGTCACCAGCGTGGAACGTCCGGCCGGAGGATTGAGGACGCCCGACGGCGACCCGTCGGTATGGAATCGGTCCGGGCGCTCCTGATCGACGCCTTCACCGACGAACCGCTCGCGGGCAACGCCGCCGGCGTGGTGCCAGCGGCCGACGGCCTCTCAGCCGCCCAGATGCAGGCGATCGCGCGTGAAATCGGGGCGAGCGAGACCGCCTTTCTCCGCTCGGCTGACGATGCTGACCGACGGGTGCGCTACTTCACCCCGTCGACCGAGGTCGATCTCTGCGGCCACGCCACGATCGCGAGCCACGCGTTGCTCCGTGAGGACGGCACGATCGACGACGGGGCGCACACGCTCGCAACCGACGTCGGCGTGCTCGACGTCGAGATCGACGGCGACCGGGTCTGGATGACCCAGAACGATCCCGAAATCGAAACTGTCGATCCCGACATCGAGCGGGTGGCCGCCGCACTCGGCGTCGATCCCGCGGCGATCACGGATGTCGATCTCCCGATGGCCCGGAGTTCGACCGGCCTCCCGTTTCTGGTCGTACCTGTCACCTTCCTCTCCGTTCTCGGCGAGTGCGAGCCCGACATGGCCGCGATCGAAACGCTCTGTGAGACGGTCGACGCGACCGGGCTGTACGCCGTCACGTTCGATACGCTCACCGCCGACGCGACCGCTCACGGCCGGATGTTCGCGCCAGGTGCGGGGATTCCCGAGGACCCCGTGACGGGCACCGCGAGCGGCGCGGTCGGGGCGTATCTCCGACGTTTCGAGGCCGTCGAGGCGACCGAGATGACTTTCGAGCAGGGCCACTTCGTGGACCGCCCGGGCCGTGTCGACGTCCGCATCGACGAGGATGCCCCCGCCGGCGAACGGGTGCGGGTCGGGGGTCGCGCGTCGATCGCACTCGACGGCGAGCTGACGGTCCCCGAGATCGATAAGGCCGGCGTGATCGAGGCATAAATCACGCCGGTACCGACAGAAGACTTATACTATATTCGAACCGATTTCGTTTATGGAACTCCTCGCACTGCCCGTATCGAGTGCTCTAACCGTCCTCGTTGGTCTGGGTGTGCTGGTGATCGGCTATCTCATCAAGTTCCGCGGCTGGACGTTTCTCCTCGCCGGTTACGATCCGACCGCCGTCACCGACGAGGCGGCGCTCGCCGATCTCGCGGGTGGAACCATCATCCGGATCAGTCTCGCTATCGTTGTTTTCGGGATCGTCACCGCCGTCGGAGCCACCTCCTCGCTGCTCGAAACGCTCTTCGCGCTCGCCGTTCTCGTCGCCGCTGTCCGACTCGTCTATCGGATCCGGAAGCACACGACGGTCTGATCCCGGCAGGACACGACAGCGGTCCCCATCACCTCACTACACCGGGCGACGGGAGAAGTGTAGGAACGACGTCGTCTCGGTGCTGTCGCTCGGCTGGTTCGGAAGGTTCTTTATTCACGTTCGTGAGTGTTGATCCACATGGCAGTACTCTGGCTGGACGAGGTCGGAAAGGACGACATCGGCGACGTCGGCGGCAAGGGGGCGTCGCTCGGCGAACTCGCCGGTGCCGGACTGCCCGTGCCGCCCGCGTTCGTCGTCACCGCAGGCACCTACCGCTCGTTCATCGAGGAGACCGGGATCGACGAGGCGCTCTTCGAGGCGGTCGATGTCGATCCCGACGACTCGGCCGCGCTCGCGGAGGCCCAGGCCCGCGCCGAGGAGCTCATCCTCGACACCGAGATGCCCGACGATCTCCGCGAGGAGATCGTCGAAACCTACGGCAACCTCGACGACGGCGAGGCGTTCGTCGCGGTGCGCTCGTCGGCCACCGCCGAGGACCTCCCGGACGCCTCCTTCGCGGGCCAGCAGGAGACGTTCCTGAACGTCACCGAGGAGGACCTCGTCGAGCGGGTGCGGGAGTGCTGGGCGTCGCTGTTCACCCAGCGCGCGATCTACTACCGCGAGCAACAGGGGTTCGAGCACGACAAGGTGGACATCGCGGTGGTCGTCCAGCGGATGGTCGACGCCGAGAAGTCGGGTGTGATGTTCACCTCCCATCCCTCGACCGGCGAGGACGATCTCATCATCGAGGCCGCGTGGGGGCTCGGCGAGGCGGTCGTCGCGGGCGAGGTCTCGCCCGACAACTACGTCTTCGACCGGGCGAGCGGCGAGATCGACTCGGTGACGGTCGCCGAAAAGAACACGATGTACGAGAAAAGCGAGACCGGCGAGACCGTCTCGCGCGAGGTCCCCGATGACAAACGCACCGCCCAGGTGCTCGACGAGAGCGAGATCCACAGGCTAGTCGAACTGGGCGAGCGCGTCGAGGACCACTACGGCGAGCCCCAGGACGTCGAGTGGGCAGTTTTCGACGGCGAGGTGTTCATGCTCCAGTCGCGGCCGATCACGACGATCACCGAGGCCGACGAGTCAGGGGCGGAAGCCGGCGGGGCCGAGGCAGGCGTCGCCGACGGTGGCGGTGACGACACGACGGCCGAGGAGGTGCTGCTCACGGGGCTCGGTGCGAGCCCCGGCGTGGCGAGCGGCTCGGTCCGGATCGTCGGGACGCTCGACCAGCTCGACAAGGTCGAGGAGGGCGACATCATCGTGACCGAGATGACCACGCCCGACATGGTGCCTGCGATGAAGCGCGCGGGCGGGATCGTGACCGACGAGGGTGGGATGACCTCCCACGCCGCCATCGTCTCGCGCGAGCTCGGTGTGCCCGCGGTCGTGGGTTCACAGAGCGCGACTGGAACCCTCGAAGACGGCCAACTCGTCACCATTGACGGGGACAAGGGCTCGATCCGCGAGGGCCGGACCGCGAACGGCGAGCGCGACGCCGTCGAGGAAGTCCGCCCGCAGTCCCCGGTCAAACCGATGACCGCGACCGAGGTGAAGGTCAACGTCTCGATCCCCGAAGCCGCCGAACGCGCGGCCGCGACCGGCGCGGACGGGGTCGGACTGCTCCGCCTGGAGCACATGATCCTCTCGACGAACAAGACCCCCGAGAAGTACATCGCGGACCACGGCGAGGACGCCTATATCGACGAGATCGTCGAGGGCGTCCGGCGGTCGGCCGACGAGTTCTACCCCCGGCCGGTGCGGGTGCGCACGCTCGACGCACCGACCGACGAGTTCCGCCAGCTCCAGGGCGGCGGCGACGAGCCCGACGAGCACAACCCCATGTTGGGGTATCGGGGCATCCGCCGGAGCCTCGACACACCCGACGTGTTCGTCCACGAGCTCGAAGCGTTCCGCCGGCTGTACGAGATGGGCTACGACAACGTCGAGATCATGTTCCCGCTCGTGAACGACGTCGAGGACGTCCGGGCGGCGCGCGATCTGCTTGAAGAAGCGAACATCGATATCGACAAGCGGTCATGGGGCGTCATGATCGAGACGCCCGCGAGCGCGCTGTGTGTCGAGGAGATGGCGGAGGCCGGGATCGACTTCGCCTCCTTCGGCACCAACGACCTCACCCAGTACACCCTCGCGGTCGACCGGAACAACGGCCAGGTCGCCGACCGGTTCGACGAGCTCCACCCCGCGGTGCTCGAACTCATCGCCGAGACGATCGAAACGTGTCGTGAGAACGACGTCGAGACGAGTATCTGTGGCCAGGCCGGCTCGAAACCCGAAATGGTCGATTTCCTCGTCAACGAGGGTGTCTCCTCGATTTCGGCGAACATCGACGCCGTCCGTGACGTCCAGCACGAGGTCAAGCGGGTCGAACAGAAACTCATTCTCGACACCGTTCGCTGAGCTGGCGGTTCGATCGGTCCCGGGCGGTTTTCGGTCGCTTGGTGAGGTATCGAAGACACAACGGCTAAACCTGCCACGCTCCAGCCATGGCTATGCAGCGGGCCACCCCGCAGGAGTTCTCCCGTGTCCTCTCCTCGATGTGTACGGAACCCCATCCCGCGGCCCGCGCGGCCGCCGAGGAGTTCCTCGCGACGAACCCCGGCGACCCCGCCACCTACGAGACCGTCGCCGACCTCGAACGCGAGGCCGTAGCGACCCTCGACGAGATCGCCGGTCATCCGGATGCGGCAGGATACATCACCAGCGGTGGCACCGAGGCGAACCTCCAGGCGATGCGGATCGCGCGTGATCGCGCGACGAGCGGGGCGGCCGACGGTCGGGCGAACGTCGTCGCGCCCGCGAGCGTCCATTTCAGTTTTCAGAAGGCCGCCGCCGTGCTCGGTCTCGAACTCCGGACCGCACCGCTCGCTGACGACTACCGGGCCGACCCCGAGGTGATGGGCGAACTCGTCGACAGCGATACGGTCGCGGTGGTCGGCGTCGCCGGCTCGACCGAATACGGGCGCGTCGATCCCATTCCTGCTATCGCCGATCTCGCGGACGAGACGGACGCGCTGTGTCACGTCGATGCCGCATGGGGTGGGTTCCAGCTCCCGTTCACGGATCACGACTGGCACTTCGACCATGCCGCTGTCGACACGCTGACGATCGACCCCCACAAGCTCGGCCGTGCGGCCGTGCCTGCCGGCGGACTGCTCGCGCGCTCTCCCGATCTACTCGATGTCCTCGCGATCGACACGCCGTACCTCGAATCGGCCTCCCAGGCCAGCCTCACCGGGACCCGGAGCGGGGCTGGCGTCGCGAGCGCGGCCGCCGCGATGGACGAACTCTGGCCCGACGGCTACCGCGAGCAGGCCGAGCGCTGCCAGGCGAACGCCGACTGGCTCGCCGCCGCGCTCGACGAACGGGGCTACGAAGTCGTCGAGCCGGAACTCCCCCTGATCGCCGCCACCCTCCCCGAGAGCGAGTTCGACGCGCTCCGTGAGGGCGGCTGGCGGATCGCGCGCACGGCGACGGGCGACCTCCGGGTGGTCTGTATGCCCCACGTCACTCGCGGGACGCTCGAGCGGTTCGTGACCGATCTCGATCGCGTCGAATAACACCACACTTAGGACGCGCGAGTGTGGATTCCCGCTCGTGTCATTCCCCCTGGCCGCGGAGTGGCTGCTTCTCACGGATTCTGCGGCCGGGACGATCGTGCCGCTGCAGTTCGGCGGGCTAGAGGAAGCGGTCGAGACCGCGACGGGCCCCATCGGACTGTTGCTCATCGCGGCGTACTCGTTTCTGATCGCGGTCGTGCTGCCGTTGCCGAGCGAAATCGTCCTCGTTCCCGCTGCGACCGGTCTCGGATTCGGACTGCCCGAGAACGTTGCCCTCGCAGTCATCATGCTGGTGAGCGGACTCGGCAAGGCCGCCGGCAGCGTGGTTGCGTTCCACCTCGGTCACGAGGCGAGACGACAGTCCGGCCCCGTTATCGACCGGCTCCGCGAATCGCGCTTCGACGTCGTGGAGTGGTCCGAGCGCCGGACGGTCGAGCTCGCGCGGAAGTACGGCTACATCGGGCTCGCGCTCGCGCTCTCGGTCCCGTTCTTTCCCGACACGATCTCGATCTACGCGTTCACTGTCTTGGAGGAGGACTACGTGAAGTTCGCCGCCGCCACCTTCACCGGGAGCATCGGTCGCCTGCTCATCACCGTGGGCGTGCTCTCGCCGTTCTTCGCCCTGTGAACTGGAGTTCCGTCGATCCGAGATCGTCGGTGTCGGCTGCTCGTCGTGAGGAACACCGTTATGAGTCCCGCGCTCGGACACGAAGGCGTGTTCCCGACGGTCCACCACGTGATGCGACTGCGCGCTATGCGTAGCGCGTGGTGGACCCGCCGGCTCGCCGGACCGCTGACGCGGTGACGACGGGCGGGCGCAGAAACCGCGGCGCGTTCTCCGATCGTTCGCCTTCCAGTCACACCCAACACCAGTCACCGACAATGCACGTCAACAAAACCGCGGGCTTTAGGCCCGCATCGAGGTATCGCTACCCATGAGCCACGAGTCGTTCCCCACCGAGAACCCGGCGGTGGTCACGTGTGGACTGCCGTACGCCAACGGCGATCTCCACGTCGGCCACCTCCGTACCTACGTCGGCGGCGACGCCTACGCCCGCGCGCTCGAAAAACTCGGCCAGGAGACCGCGTTCGTCTCGGGATCGGACATGCACGGCACGCCCGTCGCGGTCAACGCGTGGCGCGAGGGCGTCTCGCCGGAGGAGTTCGCACTGCGCCACCACGAGAAGTACGAAGCGACGTTCCCGAAGTTCGACGTCGAGTTCGACAACTACGGCCACACGGCCGAAGACACGAACGTCGAACTCACCCAGGGGTTCGTCAGCGAACTCGACGAGGATGGGTATATCTACGAGAAGGAAATCGAAGTCGCGTGGGACCCCGAAGAGAATCAACCCCTGCCCGATCGGTACGTCGAGGGGACGTGTCCGTACTGCGGCGAGCACGCCCGCGGCGACGAGTGCGACGAAGGCTGCGGTCGCCACCTCGAACCGGGTGAGATCGAAGAGCCTACGAGCGTTATTACTGGGAACCCCGCGGAGTACCGCACCCGCGAGCACGAGTTCCTCCGACTCTCGGAGTTCCAAGAGTACCTTGGCGAGTTCATCGACCGCCTCGACGGGACCGCGAACGCGCGCAACCAGCCCCGCGAGTGGATCGAGGGCGAACTTCAGGACTGGTGTATCACCCGCGATCTCGACTGGGGGATCGAGTACCCCGGCGAGGAGGACCTCGTGCTCTACGTCTGGGTCGACGCCCCGATCGAGTACGTCGCCTCCACGAAGCAGTACAGCGAGCGTGTCGGTGCGGACGAATACGACTGGGAGGAAGTCTGGCAGGAAGATGGCGAAATCGTCCACGTCATCGGCCGGGACATCATCCAGCACCACACCGTCTTCTGGCCCGCCGTGCTCCACGGAGTGGGGTACAACGAGCCGCGTTCGGTGCTGGCAAGCGGGTTCGTCAACCTCGATGGCAAGGGATTCTCGACCAGTCGGAACCGGGCCGTCTGGGCGGACGAGTATCTCGACGAGGGGTTCGACACCGACCTCTACCGGTACTACGTCACCACCGGGACGGGGTTCCAGCAGGACGTCGACTTTTCGTGGGAACGCTTTGCCGAGCGAGTCAACGGCGAGCTGGTGGGCACGCTCGGCAACTTCTGCTATCGCTCCCTCCTGTTCGCCTACCGCAACTACGAGGGGACGCCCGACGGCGAGGTTTCGGATGAAGTCGCAGAGCGCATCGAGGATGCGATCGACGACTTCGCGGCGGGCGTCGACGACTACTCCATTCGCGCGGTCGGTCAGGCCCCCGTCAAACTCGCTCAGTTCGGCAACGAGTACATCCAGGGCCACGAGCCGTGGAACCTCGACGACCCCGAACGCGGCGCGGTCATCCGGGACTGCGTCCAGATCGCGAAGGCGATCGCGGTGCTCGCCGAACCGGCGCTCCCGAGCACCGCCGAACGGCTCTGGGACCAGCTCGACGAGTCCGGCTCGGTCCACGACGCCACCCTCGACGCGGCGCTCGACGCGCCATCCGCGAACTTCGACGCGCCCGAAGAGCTGTTCGAGAAGATCGAGGACGACCGCGTCGCGGAGCTGAACGAGGCACTCGAAGCCGAGATCGCGGCCGCCAGCGAGGACGACGCGGACGACGCACCTGATGAGATCGACGCCGAGATCGCGGCGCTCGCCGACGAACGGATCGGGTTCGAGGCGTTCCAGGATCTCGACATCCGGGTCGGCGAGATCGAACTCGCCGAAGGGATCGAGGGGGCGGACGACCTCGCCCGGCTGGAGGTCGATCTCGGTGTCGAAACCCGACAGGTCGTCGCGGGGATCAAGCAGCTCCACGATCTCAGTAGTTTAGCAGGCACCCGGGTGGTCGTGCTCGCGAACATCGAGAAGAACGAGCTGTTCGGCGTCGAAAGTAATGGAATGGTGCTCGCGGCGGGCGAGGACGCGGATCTGCTCACGACGCACGACGATAGCGTCCCCGGAACGAAGATCCGCTGATCCGTCCATAGACCACGCTCGTCCACTTCCGATTCAGAAGTTCGTCACCTTCGACTGGATACGGCCGTCGTCGATCTCTTCGGTCGCTGCCTCGGCGGTGGCGAAGTACGCCGCGAGTTCGTCCGGTCCAACCTCGTCGCTTTGATGGAGATACGCGATCTCGGTGAGCGATAGCGATTCTCCCTGCTCCAGTTTGTGCTGGAGCTGCTCGGCCGAAAGAGTCTGAAAGGTCAGATCGAGGTCGACGGTCGCGGCCCGGTCGTCTTTCGCCTCCGCGAGGTTGATCGCCTCCTTCAGTACTGTCTCGAACGCGACCTCGGTATCGTCGATCGCTTGATAGAGGAACGCCACTGCGGACACCAGGGCGTCGAACGCCTCGGTCCCCTCCATCCGGTCGAACCGCTTTTCGAACACGATCTCGCGGTCGTGGTCCGGGAGGTGCTCGATCAGTACCTCGAAGTCGAGGACGGCGTCGTGGATCCGGTCACGGATGCGTGATCGCGCGTTCCGCTCCGACTGCGCACTCGCGAACTCCGTCTCGCCACGGAGATACGCCCGATCCGCCTGACTCAGGACACCGCGTTCTCTGCCCGACATACTCTGAATCAAGTTACGCTATCCGACAGAGGTATATAAATATAACCTGTTTCGGGTTATCATCCGATTCGCTGTCAAAAAGTCTTATTCGGTTGGCGTGGTGACGAGCAGTATGGCGCGAGTGAGTGATGCGGAGGAATCGTCACCCCGGCCGTTCGAGGCGGTCGTGAGCGCCGAAACGGCACAGACGGTTGTCGGTCTCGTGGGCGCGCTCGTCGACGAATGTTGCCTCCATCTCGACGACGATGGTGTCCGGATACCGGCGGTCGATCCGGCGAGCGTCGCGATGGTTGACCTCGAACTCTCCGACGATGCGTTCGAAGCGTACGAGGCTGGTGGCGGGCGAATCGGCGTCGATGTCGATCGGCTCGCGGCGGTCGTCGGGATGGCCGATCGCGGGCAACGAGTGGCGCTCGCTCTCGATCCCGAAACGCGCACGCTCGAAATCGTCATCGACGAACTCGAATACACGCTGGCGCTCATCGATCCCGAGGCGATCCGATCACCACCTGATCTCTCGGAGACGGCGGTCGACCTCACCGGCGAGGCCGTCGTCGACGCCGACGTCATCGACCAGGCCCTGCGAGCAGCGGACATGGTCGCGAATCAGATCGCGTTCGGGATCGATGCGGACGCGAAGACTTTCTACGTCGAGGCCGAGGGCGACACCGATGACGTCTCGCTCGCGCTCACGGCGGACGATCTCGTCGACTTCACGCCGGGTGACGCACATTCGTTGTTCTCGCTCGACTACCTGAACGCGATCAATCGAGCGATCGCCGACGCTCCCGACATCGGCCTCCAACTCGGCACCGAAACCCCAATCGAGATCGGGTACGAGTTCGCCGACGGTGCCGGAGCCGTCGAGTACGTCGTGAGCCCTCGCCGAGCCGTTGAGTACTGATCCCTGCTGTAGAGAAGCTGTCGTAGGAATCACCACACACAGGGCTACAGGATGGGGACTCCATCTACAATCGGTGGCTTTTTGATGCTATTGTGTCATTCTCCGAGTATGGCCGAGGATGTCGATGTCGATCTCGAAGTCGAAGTAAACGGCGACGAACTTGAAATCGAGTTGGACCATCCAGAAGAGGCCGAAGCAACGCTCGAAACGGAGGATCTGAACATCGATGTGGAGATCGAAGCCGATGTTGCTGTCGAGCGAAAGGACGACGAGGGCGATTCGGACGAAGACGACGAGTCCGATAACTAGCCAGAGGCAGCCGTACACCACGAGTCGGGTGCCGAGTCGAACAACTGTCGAGCCGCGCGTGTCCGAGTGAATACGATACGCTCTCCATCGGGCCTGTTTCGTTTCCTGTGTGTCTGGCGGCACGCACTTCAGGCTGGAACCCGTCTCCGGCGTATGGCCGACGACTGGAAATACGCGGTCGAGGACTTCGAGGACGGTGACGACGCGACGGATGGCGGCGACGGAACCGGGATTGAGTCGGCCGACCAAGCGACCGACGTTTTCGGCGAGGCGGGCACGACCGACATCGAACCCGGCTCCCCGAGTCTCGAGAACACGCTGTTCGTCTGCCTCGGGGTCGCGGTCGCGCTGGTCGTGATCCTCGGGATCTGAACGTCGGACCCAACAGTTAATCACGCGTCGCTCTAACACACGACTATGGTACTGGCGTTCGCGGCTGGTGCGATCCCGCTCCAGGCGGACCTCCTCCTCAACCAGCTTCCGCTGGTGCTCGTGGTCGCCGGGCTCGGATTGATGGGCTTGGAGGCGCTCGCCCCTGGTGCGCACTTCGTGGTACTGGGGGTTGCGCTGCTGGTCGCCGGCATGGTCGGGGTGGCGCTCGGTGCTCTCGGTCTCGGCGGCGTGATACTGGCAGCCATCCTCGCCGCGGTCGTGGTTGCCAGCGGTGCGGGGACCCTGTACGCCTATCGAAAGTTCGATTTCTACGGCGGGAAGAACATGGCCCAAACCACGGACTCGGACTCGCTCCGCGGGAAGTCGGGCCGGGTCACCGAGCGCGTGACCCACTCGGGTGGCCAGGTCAAACTCGACGGTGGCGGATTCAATCCTTACTATGCCGCGCGCGCTCTCGACGGCGAGATCCCCGAAGGCGAACCCGTGATGGTCACCGACCCCGGCGGCGGCAACGTCGTCACCGTCGAGTCGCTCTCGGCGATCGAGGGCGACATCGAACGCGAACTCGCCCAGGGCCGCGAGGAGGAACCCGACGACGAGCGCGAGCACGAAACCGCGTGAATCGGCGTCACCGCCGGTCCCGGCTATCGTTTTTCCCCGACCGAACCCTTATGTCCCCGTCTTCCTAACTCAAGCTGGATGACACTCGTTCCGCTCCAGGCCGGGCTCACGCTCGCCCCGGCGATCGTGGTACTGTTAGTGCTGGCGGTCGCGATCATCACCGTCTACAGCGCGGTGGAGATCGTCAACGCCTACGAGAAACGTGCGCTCACGGTGCTCGGCGACTACCGGAAATTGCTCGAACCCGGGATCAACTTCGTCCCGCCGTTCGTCAACAACACCTACCCGTTCGACATGCGGACCCAGACCCTCGACGTCCCGCGCCAGGAAGCCATCACGCGCGACAACTCGCCCGTGACGGCGGACGCGGTCGTCTACATCAAGGTGATGGACGCGAAGAAGGCGTTCCTCGAAGTCGACGACTACAAGCGCGCGGTCTCGAATCTCGCCCAGACCACGCTGCGAGCGGTCCTGGGTGACATGGACTTGGACGACACGCTGAGCAAGCGCTCGGAGATCAACGGCCGCATCCGGAAGGAACTCGACGAGCCGACCGACGAGTGGGGCGTCCGAGTCGAGTCGGTCGAAGTCCGCGAAGTGAACCCCTCGGCGGACGTCCAGCAGGCGATGGAGCAGCAGACCTCCGCCGAGCGACGTCGCCGTGCGATGATCCTCGAAGCCCAGGGTGAACGCCGGAGTGCGGTCGAGAGTGCGGAGGGTGAAAAGCAGTCGAACATCATCCGTGCGCAGGGTGAAAAGCAGAGCCAGATCCTCGAAGCCCAGGGTGATGCGGTCTCCACAGTACTGCGCGCGAAATCCGCCGAGTCGATGGGCGAGCGTGCGGTGATCGACAAGGGGATGGAGACCCTCGAATCGATCGGTCAGGGCGAATCGACGACGTTCGTCCTGCCCCAGGAGCTCTCCTCGATGCTCGGTCGGTACGGCAAGCATCTCACCGGCAGCGACGTCCGCGAGGACGGCCAGGACCTCGACAGCCTCGACTTCGACGAGGAGACCCGCGAGCTGATCGGGCTCGACGACATCGACGAGATCATCGGCAACATCGACGAGGACGCCGAACTCGACATCGAGGCGATGGAACAAGAGGCCGAAGCGATCAAAACCGGGGAGGCGACCGGCGACATCCAGGACCCCGATCAGGTCATCGCGGAGATGGACGAACCCAGCGGTACGACGAGCGACACCGGTGGCACCGAACGCCCTGAAGGGACCGAAACGGGCAGCACCGAGGAGAGCGAGGTCGAGTCGGAACCCAACTGATCAGAGTCGTTTTGGCGGTCGAGACGGTAGCACGCACGGTCGAAGGGGTTTTTAGGGAGGTACCCCCAAGGAGTCACAATGGCCGAGCGCGAGGTCGACGAACAGAAGCGGTCCACGCTCCGGCGCTTCGCCGCGCTCGGAGCGGTCGGCCCGTTTACACACCTCGCAAGCGACAACGACAACGACGCCCGGAGCGGTATTGCGGGCTACCTCGCCGCGACGCCCGGCGCACACTTCTCGAAGCTCCGTGACGACCTCGATCTCGGTACCGGCGAGACCCAACACCACCTCCGCCGGCTCCGCGAGGAGACGACGATCGAGAGCCGACGCGACGGCGACTACCGACGGTATTTCCCCGCGAACGAGTTCGACGAGTTCGAACAGGTCGCGCTCGGGTATCTCCGTCGTGAGACGCCACGCGGGATGGTGCGCGCGCTGCTGGCCGATCCCGACGCGACCGCGAGCGGTCTCGCGAGCGAACTCGGGGTCTCGCGGCCCACGGTGAGCAAACACGCCGCCGACCTCGAACGCGCGGGACTGCTCTCGCGCGCCGACGGCTACGCTCTCGTCCGGCCGGAGCTCCTCCTGACGCTGCTCGTGCGATACGCTGATTCCTTCGACGCCGCCACGGTCCGGTTTGCGGGCGAGGCCGACCAGCTCATCCGGCTCGACCGCTGAGAAGTGAAGAACCGCCGTCTCGCTCAGTTTTCCGCCGGGGCTCGCATCCCGTTCGTGTTGAGTACGAGGACGTTGTCGGTGTCGACCGTGCCGTCGATCACGCCCTCGATCACGAGGTGTGATTTCGGTGTCGGGCCGACCGTGACCGAGTCACCGTCGTGGAACTCCCGGACCGATCCCTGGAGGTGGATCTCCGCACGACATTTCTCGGGGTGGTGAACGCTGATGAGATCGATCTCCTGGACGTTGGCGTTGTCGACGGGCTCGCCGTTGTGGGCCAGCGGAACGGTTTCGGGCTCGTCCATCTCCTGGATGTCGAGCGCGCTGTAGGCGTTCGCCGTCGGCTTGTACCCGCCTTTCGGCCCCGGGACGCCCTCGACGAGCTGGAGCGCTTTGAGGCTCTGCATCTGGTTGCGGATCGTGCCGGGGTTCCGGTCGACCATCTCCGCGATCGACTCGCCTTTGACTGCGCTCTCGCTCTCGCGGTAGAGATCGACCAGCTCCTGGAGAATCTTCTTCTGACTGTCAGTCAGTTCGATAGATGACATATATCCGTATTCGTGACACGCGTACTTAAACCCGGTGGGTGTCCGCTTCCGGTCCGGCGGTTCCGGAAGCGCCGTGGACGACACCGTTCCGATAGAGATTTGACGATCGGCCCGCCCCGTCGAGCCATGCAAGGACAGCGCGTGCTCGTCACCGGTGGCGCGGGGTTCATCGGGTCGAATCTCGCGAACCACCTCGCCGAAACGAACGACGTGATCGCGCTCGACGACGGCTACCTCGGCACACCCGACAACCTCGATGAGGGTGTGGAGTACGTCGAGGCGAGCGTGGTCGACGAGGATCTCCCGAGCGACGTGGACGTGCTCTTCCACCTCGCGGCGCTCTCTTCTCAGAAGATGCACGAGGAGAACCCCCAGCGCGGCGCACGAGTCAACGTCGAGGGGTTCGTGAACACGGTCGAACAGGTCCGCCGCGACGGCTGTGACACCGTGGTCTACGCCTCGACGTCCTCGATCTACGGCGATCGAACCGAGCCCTCGCCGGAGGACATGCCGATCGAGGCCGGATCGGGCTACGAGGCCTCGAAACTCGCCCGCGAGCGCTACGCCGAGTACTTCGCCAACCGCTACGAGATGACGGCGGCCGGGATGCGGTTTTTCTCCGTGTACCAGGGCTACGGCGGCTCGGAGGGCCACAAAGGTGAGTTCGCCAACATCATCGCGCAGTTCGCCGACGACCTCGCGAACGGTCGCCCGCCGGTCATCTACGGCGACGGCTCGCACACGCGGGATTTCACCCACGTCTCGGACATCGTCCGGGGGCTCGAACACGCCGCCGACAACCGGTTGACGGGGATCTACAACCTCGGGACGAGCGAGAGCTACTCCGCGAACACGGTCGTCGAGATGTTGAACGACGAGCTCGGCACGGAGATCGAGCCCGAGCACGTCGCAAACCCCATCGACGAGGACATGTTCGTCCACGACACGATGGCCGACGCCACGAAGATGACGGCGGCAACCGGCTGGGAGCCCCAGATCGACTTCGGAGAGGGCATTCGGCGAGTCTGCGCGCAGTACCAGTAGTCACAGCCCCAGACCGCAGCCTCAGCACCCTAGCCCCACTCACCGCGGCCATCACAGCCGATTTTTATACCGCCGCGGTCGAGGTGTTCACATGACGATCAGTACGATCGGCGTCCCGATGGATCTCGGAGCCGACCGGCGGGGCGTCGACATGGGCCCCTCGGCCATCCGGTACGCCGGGCTCGCGTCGACGCTCGACAGCATCGGTCGCTCGTGTGTCGATGCCGGCGATCTCACGGTCCCGCACGCCGAGGAGCGCGATCCCGAGGCGAGGTCGATCGAGGCCAACGCGAAGTATCTCGACGAGGTCGAGTCGGTCTGTACGCGGCTCGCCGACGAGGTCGCGTCCTCGATCGACGGCGGCGCGCTCCCGCTCGTCCTGGGGGGCGATCACTCGATCGCGATCGGCACGCTCGCCGGCGCGTCGCGCGACGCCGAGATCGGCGCGATCTGGTTCGACGCCCACAGCGACGTCAACACGCCCGAAACCACGCCCTCGGGCAACGTCCACGGGATGCCGCTCGCGGCCGCGCTCGGGATGGGCACGTTCGCCGACACGCCGTGGGCGAACGCATCCGGTCTCCGCGAGGAGAACGTCGTCCTCGTCGGCCTCCGAAGCGTCGACGAACCCGAGCGCGAGCGCATCCGTGACAGCGCGATTACGGCCTACACCATGTCCGACATCGACCAGCGCGGGGTCGTCGACGTCACCGAGGAAGCGCTCGATATCGCCACCGATGGCGTCGACGGCATCCACGTCAGCCTCGATCTCGACTGGCTCGACCCCTCTCACGCGCCGGGCGTCGGCACGCCCGTCCGCGGCGGCGTCACCTACCGCGAGGCCCACTCCGCGCTCGAAACCCTCGCCGACCGTGACGAGTATGAAGGAATCCTCCGCTCGCTCGAAGTCGTCGAGGCGAACCCGATCCTCGATTCACACAACGAGACCGCTGAGCTCGGTGTCGAACTCGCCGCGAGCGCGCTCGGCAAGCGCGTGCTCTAAAACCACTTTTTTACTTTGCTACGAGACGGCGAAGCCGTCTCGGCATCCCGAAAGAACGCTGTTCTTTCGGACCTCGCGGGAGCTTTGCTCCCGCTCAGTGACGGGAGAGCTTCGCTCTCTCGAACCACGAGACAAAGCTCCGAAGGCGAGCGAAGCGAGTCTTCCGGTGGACTGAAAATCCCCGCTCACTCGCTTCGTTCGTTCGCGGTACGACTGCTGGCACTCACCACTACCGCCCCGCCTCCGCACAGCACCGCCGAAGCCCTCGCCGCGCGCTCACTCCGTTCGCTTACGGGCCGTTCCTCCCCGTTCGTGCGTTCGGCGGTGCTCACTTCGTTCGCACCGCCCGTCGCTCGCCCTTCATCCGCTGTCAGAGAAATCTCCGACAAGCCTCGTGCTCGTTTCACTCACACGAGACGCCAGGAGAGCAAGCTCTCCTGAGCCTCGACTCGCTGCGTTCTCGTGAACCGAAGGTGAACGGGAGTTCGGAGTCGTTCGAAAGGCGCTTCGTGCCTTTCGTGATGACGAGGGAGCTTCGCTCCCTCGAACCACGCGCAAAGCGTGCTCCGGTACTCGTCGAGACGCCAGGCCCGCACCGCAGCAGCACCGCACCCGCCGCCGCACCGCCACCACCGCCGCACCGCCACCACCGCAGCGACCGCGCGGCGCGCTATCCGTGGGTGTAACCCCGATCGTCGAGCGGCTCGTCGTCAAGCGTCACACCGCTCTCGACGACCGTTCCGATCCGGGTGATGGCGACTGGTGCGGCCTCGCGGACGGTATCGAGCGCGCTCTCAGGGACGGTGAACACGAGTTCGAAATCCTCGCCGAAGAAAACGCTCAGTTCGCGTTTTTCGGCCGGATCGGCGGCGACCTCGCCGACCGCATCGGCGACGGGCAACGGCATCTCGACCGCGAACCCGCAGTCGCTCGCCGCGGCCAGTTGGTGAAGCGAGCGGGCAAGCCCGTCGCTGCTATCCATCATCGCGCCCGCGTGCGGCGCGATCGCCTCGCCGGCCGCGACGCGCGGCGTGAACCGAAACAGTTCGTTCGCGCGGTCGTTCTCACCCGCCGCGAACAGTCGGAGCGCCGCACCGCTCCGGCCGAGGTGGCCGGTCACACAGACCGCCTCGCCCGGCTCCGCACCCGACCGCAGTACCGGATCGTCGGTCCGGCCGAGCGCGGTCGTCGCGACGGTGAACTCGTCGTGGCTGTCGAGATCGCCGCCGACGTACTCCGCCCCGCACGCCTCACAGACGTCGCTCGCGCCGTCGACGAACGCCGTCAGATCAGCCTCGTCGAGTTCGGGAGCGGCGTAGACCGCGACTGCCGCCTGCGCTGAAGCTCCCATCGCGGCCACGTCCGAGAGCGACGCCCCGACCGCGCGCCAGCCCGCGGTGTACCGCGTCGTGCCGTCGGGGAAGTCGGTCGACTCGTGAAGCATGTCGGTCGTGAGCACCGAGCCGTCGACGACCGCACAGTCGTCGCCCGCGGCAGGAACGTGCCCGGCGAGGCTGTCGAGAGCCGCCCGCTCGTCCATGATCGGCGTTCGATGGCGGTGAGGAAAACCCGTTCGATCCCAGTGGAGACGAGTGATCCGTCCTTTCGATCGACGATCACGAACGCGTTCCGGAGGGTTCATCCCGGGGTCGCTCCTTCGACACCGACATGATCCGCGGCGACGATCTCAGAGCCACGCTCATCGGATTTGCGGGTGCGCTCTGCGTTCTCGCCGTCCTCGTCTGGGGCGTCGGGATCGACAAGACGATCGACGCGCTCGCGGGGGCCAGCCTGCCGGTCCTGCTCGGGATCGTGGCCATCGCGATCTGCTGGCTCGGCGCGTGGGGGATGTCGTTGCACACCGTTCTGCGGGTGCTCGGCGCACCGATCACGGTGCCGGCGGCCGTCCTCGTGTTCGCGGGGGCGACGTTTGCGAACAACGTCACGCCCTTTGGCCAGGCCGGCGGCGAGCCGGTGAGCGCGCTGCTCATCTCGCGGGCTTCCGACAGTGAGTACGAGACTGGGCTCGCGGCGATCGCGAGCGTCGACGCGCTCAACTTCGTTCCCTCGATCGGGCTCGCCCTCGTCGGACTGGGCTACTTCACGACCTCGATCACGTTCGGTGAGAACCTCGAATACGCGACGATCGCGGTGGTGGCGTTCGCGATCGTGGTGCCGATCGCGGTGGTGCTCGGGTGGCGCAACCGCTACCGGCTCGAACGGATCGCGGTCGACTCGCTCGCGCCGCTCCTCCAGCGCCTCGGCGAGCTCGTGCCGCGCCGATCGGCACCGAGCCGGGCCGCGCTCGAAGGGCGGATCGAGGGCTTCTTCACGGCCGTCGAGCGCGTCGCTACCAACCCCCGTGGACTGGTGTTCGCCCTCGTCTTCTCGACGGCGGGCTGGGTCGGGCTCGCGACCTCGCTTTGGCTCTCGCTGTTCGCGCTCGGCCACACCGTCTCGCCCGCCGTCGTGCTGGTCGCCATTCCGACGGGCGCGATGGCGAGCATCACACCACTCCCCGGCGGGCTCGGCGGGGTCGAAGCAGTCCTCGGTGCGCTCGTTCTCGCAACCACCGGCCTCCCGCTGGCGACCGTGACGGCCGCCGTCCTCATCCACCGCGGCGCGACCTACCTCCTCCCGACCGTCATCGGTGGAGGTACCGCTGCGGTGCTCGCCGACCGCTGACGGAGCACTTCTCGGTCCTGAGGCGTCCATTGGGAGGCGGTGGCGCGCGGAGAGCGCTGCAGTGTGGAAGCGCTCTCCCGTGCGAGGGATGAGCACCACAGCGAACGAAGTGAGCGAGGAGCGCAGTCGGCTGGGGAGGTGTGTGGTCTGCGGTTCTCATTCGTGTCGAGGTTTCCCGTAGCCGAATCGACCACCGTTGTGAGGTTCGCCGAGATGGCGACTGATTCTACTGTCCACGACGGTGGGAGGGAGACGTGTTCGATCGACGACTCCCCTCAGAACGCTACCGACGCGTTTAACCCCACCCGCGAGCGTTTCGTACGTATGGCAACTCTCTACGACGTTCCGGCGGATGCGCTCATCGAGGCGCTCGTCGAACGCCTCCCCGAGAGCATCGAACGCCCCGACTGGGCGACCTACGCGAAGACCGGCGCGGGTCGCGAGCTCCCGCCCGAACAGGAAGACTTCTGGCGAACCCGCGCTGCCAGCCTCCTCCGACGGGTCGCTATCGACGGCGAGATCGGCGTCGACCGGCTCACGACCGCCTACGGCGGCACAAAGGACGGCTCGAACCGCTACGGTGTCGCTCCGGCGAAAAAGACCGAGGGCAGCGGGAAGATCATTCGAACTGTGCTCCAGCAGCTCGAAACCGAAGACCTCGTCGAGACCGCCGAGGGCGAGGGCCGCCGCGTCACCGCCGACGGTCAGAGCCTCCTCGACGACACGGCGGGCGACGTGCTCTCCGACCTCGACCGGCCTGAACTCGAACGCTACGCCTGAGAACGGTCGCGGCCAGTAGCCCGGATCGTGTCACCGGCTCTGTTCCTCCGATATCCGATCCGTAGCCGCAGCTCGGTGCAGTGATCCCGCGAGAGAATCGTTCTGTGACACCTCGATAGAAGCGGTGCTACGGGAAGACGAGCACCGTCGCGCCCTCGGCGTCGAGAACCGCGACTTCTTCGCCCGCGACGCGCTGCTCGCGCTCGACCGCGACCGCGTCGCCGTCGAGCGTGACCGTCTCACCCTCAACGTCGAGTTCGATCGTGCCGTTCTCGTTCTTCTGTCGCTCGACAGCGGTGGGATCGGTGGCTTCGAGCGCGCCCACGACCGCGCCAGCCCGATCGCGGAACTCGGGGCCGATCGTGCTGTGGTCGGGATCGACACCCACCGCGACCATCTCCACGTCGGGTTCGCCCGTCTCGACCGTCACTGGGGCGTTCACCGTCGCGCTCAGGTCGCCAGTATCGAGTTCGGCGATTCCGTCGGCGTAGACCTCGATCCGAGCGAGGTCGGCGTTGAGCGCCATGCCTTCGTCGGATTTCCACGCCCGGACCGCGCTCGCGACTGCGGCGATCCGTTCGCCGCGCGCCTCCGCGGCGTCGTCGGCGATATCGAGCGCGGGCCACGTAGCGGCGTGGACGCTGCCCGACGTATCGGGCAGGTGATGGTACGCCTCTTCGGCGAGGAACGGCGAGAACGGGGCGAGCATCCGGAGCGACGCCGAGAGTGTCGTCGAAAGCGCGTGGCGTGCGGCGTCGCGTTCGGTGTCGTTGCCCTCGTAGAGTCGCCCCTTGATGAGTTCGACGTAGTCGTCGGCGAGGTCGTGCCAGACGAACTCCCGGACCTTCCGGAGCGCCCGGTCAAACCGGTACTCGTTCATGTCGGCCGCGACGTCGTCAGCGACCCGCGCGCACCGCGAGAGGATCCAGCGGTCGGCGTCGGTGGCAGCCTCGTCGAACGCTCCTTCGTCGGCCACCGATCCGTGGCTCTCGGTATCGAGATGCTGGCTCGCGAAGCGCGTGATGTTCCAGAGCTTCGTGAGGAAACGCGACGCGCTCGTGACTTCTTTGGGCTGGAACTGGATGTCGCTTCCCGGCTGGCCGCCGAGGGCGAGTGCCTGGCGGAACGCGTCGGCCGAATGATCCTCGACGACATCGATCGGTGCGACCGAGTTGTCCTTCGATTTGCTCATCTTGTTGCCGTCAGTACCCAAGACCATTCCGTTGATGAGCGCCTCGTCCCACGGTCGCTGGTCTTCGAGCGCCGCCGTCCGGAGGAGCGTGTAAAACGCCCACGTTCGGATGATGTCGTGGCCCTGCTCGCGGAGCTGCACGGGGCTGAAGTCGGCGTCGGGCCAGCCCGCGACGTGGAGCGCCGAGATCGACGAGTCCATCCACGTGTCCATCACGTCGGTCTCGCCAGTCCACGCGTCCGCACCGCACTCCGGGCAGTCGGCGTCGGGATCGTCCTCGGTGGGTTTGGCGGGGAGATCGTCCAGCTCGGCGACATGCCAGTGACCGCAGTCGTCGCACGACCACGCCGGGATCGGGGTGGCGAACACGCGCTGGCGGGAGATCACCCAGTCCCACTCCATCCCCTCGGTCCACTCTTCGAGGCGATCGTACATGTGCTCGGGAATCCAGTCGACCTCCCGAGCGTTGTCGAGGATCTCCTCGCGATCGACCCGGACGAACCACTGCTCTTTCGAGAGGATCTCGATCGGCGTGTCACACCGCCAGCACGCCCCGACCGACTGCTCGATGGGTTCCTCGTCGCGGAGATACCCCTCGCGCTGGAGCGCGGTGCTGATCTCCTCGTTCGCGTCGTCGATCGCGAGCCCGCCGAACTCCGGCACGCTTTCGGCGAGTCGGCCGTCCTCGGTCACCACGGGCCGGAGGTCGAGATCGTACTCCGCCCACCAGTCGACGTCCTGTTTGTCGCCGAAGGTGCAGATCATCACCGCGCCGGTGCCGAAGTCGCCGTCGACTTCCTCGCTCGCGACGAGTTCGACTTCCTGACCGAACAGCGGCACCTCGAAGGTGTCGCCGATCCGGTCGGCGTAGCGCTCGTCGTCGGGATCGACCGCCATCCCGACGCAGGCTGCGAGCAGTTCGGGACGGGTGGTGGCGATCTCGATCGCGTCGTTGTCGATCCCCGAAAAGCGGACCGTCGAGAGCGTGCCCTCGGTGTCGACGTTCTCGACTTCGGCGTCGGCGATCGCGGTCTCACACCGTGGACACCAGTTCACGGGATGCTCGTCGCGGTGAACGTACCCTTTCTCCGCCATCTCGACGAACGAGCGCTGGGTTTTCCCCCAGTAGTCGGAGTCCATCGTGCGGTACTCCTGAGACCAGTCCTGAGAGAAGCCGAGCCACTGCATCGTCTCCTTCATCCCGTCGATCTTCCGTTCGGTGTGCTCGACGCACAGCTCCCGGAACTCCTCGCGCGGCACGTCCGTCCGCCGGATGTCGTGGTTCTCCTCGACTTTGACCTCCGTCGGGAGGCCGTGACAGTCCCAACCCTGCGGGAAGGAGACGTTTTTCCCCTGCATTCGGTGGTAGCGCGCGGCGAAGTCCATGTAGCTCCAGCCGAGCGCGTGCCCGATGTGGAGGTCGCCCGTCGGATAGGGCGGCGGCGTGTCGATCACGTACTCGGTTGCGCTATCATCGTGGTCGTCGTCGTGATACAGGTCGGATGCGTGCCACTCCTCGCGCCACTTGGCTTCGAGCGCGTCGGGATCGTAGGTTTCAGCTAGCTCTGTCATGAATCGTCCTTTCTGGATACCCGCGACTGGGCGAACAATTGTGCCGAGAACGTGCAAGTCGGTGGTTCAGCGACGTACTACCGACGACATCACGCTCATGGCTCCACCCACGCGAGTCCGTCTGATAAACGTTCGTGTTGGGCGATACCGCCTCGATGGGCTTGACCGAGTCCTCGACGACTGCCGGCGTTCGTATCGAGAGGATGATGGGAGTTAGTGATTAGTACGACAAGTTCTACCATTGTCCCTGAATCTCCTGTTTCGCGTGCTGGTCGGTGCGTTCGTCTGCGTCGCGCCCACAGCGCTGTTTCTCGGCCTCTGGCACGGCCTCCAGCGAATGCAGGACGGCGAGTTCGTCGAGCGGGACGGGCGATCTCGATTCGCGCGATCGGCGCGCGCTGGAGCGGGCGGTCGCCGACGGGACGTCGTCGGCGGGGCCGCCCGGGAACGACGAGCGTCGATCCAGCGGCGACCGAAACCCGCCCTGACCCGGGCGAACCACAACCCCTACCTGCGCGCCCGCGGAGGGGCGGGTATGCAACTGGGCGTCGTCGGACTCGGGCGGATGGGGCGGATCGTGACCGAGCGCGTGCTCGACGCGGGCCACGACGTGGTCGCCTTCGACGTGGACGAAGAGGCCGTCGCGACCGCCGCGGCGGTGGGAGCCGAACCGGCCGACTCCATTGGAGACCTCGCTGACCGGCTCGGAAACGAAAAACGGATCTGGCTGATGGTGCCCGCGGGCGACGCTATCGACGCTGCGCTCGACGACCTCGAAGCTCACCTCGACGGCGACGACGTGGTGATCGACGGCGGTAACTCACACTTCGAGGAATCGGTGCGACGAGCCGACGCGACGCCGGCGGCGTATCTCGACTGTGGGACTTCTGGGGGCCCTGCCGGCGCGGAGCTCGGGTTTTCGCTGATGATCGGCGGTCCCGAGTGGGCCTACGAGGAACTCACCCCGGTCTTCGATGCCGTGGCGACGGGTCCCGACGGTCACGCGAGGATGGGGCCCGCAGGTTCGGGCCACTACGTCAAGATGGTTCACAACGGCGTGGAGTACGCGCTGATGGAGGCCTACGGCGAGGGGTTCGAACTCCTCCACGACGGGCGGTACGACCTCGATCTCGAAGCCGTCGCTCGCACCTGGAACAACGGCGCAGTCATCCGGTCGTGGCTGCTCGAACTCGCAGAGGAGGCGTTCCACGAGGAGGGCGGCGATCTGGGTGACGTCGCCGACCACGTTGCGGGCGGCTCGACGGGAACGTGGACCGTCGAGGAGGCGCTCGCCCAGGAGATCCCGGTGCCGCTGATCTACACCGCGCTCGCCGAGCGGTTCGGCTCGCGGGCCGACGAGGGTCGGTTCGCGCGGCGACTCGCCAACCGGCTCCGATACGGGTTCGGTCGTCACGAGATTGCCAGGCGGTAGGCGGTGGCAGTTGCGGTACAGTGGCAGTGCGGCGTGGTGGCGGTGCCTGGTGGATGAAGGGCGAGCGAACGAAGTGAGCGAGGGCTTCGGCGGTGCTGTGCGGCTGCGGAGATGTTAGTGATCGAACCACGAGCGAACGAGCGGTGCGAGTGAGCGTGGTTCGAGACGCCTTCGGCGTCTCGTCATCCCGAAAATCGGAGATTTTCGGGCGACAGCAAAAGGTGGGTGGGGAGACCGATAGCTAGTTAAACCACGATTCCATAGCGCGTTCATGGTCGAGGTCGTCGGTCTCTCCATTGGGCTCTTGGCTGTGCTCGTCATGGTAGCGCTGCATTTCTCGCCAGGAA
This sequence comes from Halococcus sp. PRR34, assembly GCF_028617175.1. NCBI lineage: Archaea > Methanobacteriati > Methanobacteriota > Halobacteria > Halobacteriales > Halococcaceae > Halococcus > Halococcus sp. PRR34. Next base: position 57,428 of record NZ_JAQJDA010000007.1, read on the forward strand.
CCGAACGGGTCATCCCGAACGACATCTCCCAGGACGTCCTCGAACACCGCGCCGAGAGCGTCCCTGAAACCGATTTCCCCGAGCCGATGAACCGCTCGATCGGCGGCGGAGCGGTTCCGGGGAGCGCGGTCGGCGGTGGCGGCGAGGCCGAGGGCGAGCTCGCGGAGGGCGAAGCTGAAGAGGAAGAGCCCAGCCCGGCCGAGATCCCCGACGACGAGGCCGAGAGCTTCGATATCGAGTACGTGAAGGAGGGCGAGACGATCGAAGTCAAGGAGAACGAAACCCTCCTCGACGCCGGCGAGGACGAGGGCTGGGACCTGCCCTACGCCTGTCGACAGGGCCAGTGCGTCTCGTGTGGCGGCCAGGTCACCGATGGCCCCTCCGAGGACTACCTGACCCATGACGGCCAAGAGATGCTCAGCGAGGACGAGCTCGGCGACGGCTACACGCTGACCTGTGTGGCTTATCCGACTGCCGACCTCACGCTCGAAACCAGCGAGACGCCCTGACGCGGCGCGGACGATTTTCACAACGACTAAATCGGCATCGGCGTTACTGGTGATCGTGGGCGCGTAGCTCAGTGGATAGAGTTCTTGGTTCCGGACCAAGACGTCGCGGGTTCAAATCCCGTCGCGCCCGTGAGCGACGAACGGATGTGAGGAGCGAACTGGCACGCAGGATTTGAATCACGCAAACCGAGCGAAGCGAGGTTTGTACCGGGTTCAAATCCCGTCGCGACCGTTCGGTTTTCGAACGAACTTGCCTATCGAGACGTCAGACACTTGCCAACCCTTCTCGATCGTCGATCGTCACCAACCCCAGTTTTGCCGGTGTGACGTCCGTCTGCGTCGGGAGCTGAACGATCACGGAACACTGCGTGAGGATACACAGTCAACGGTGATGCGTAACTATTGCCACCTCATCGAGATCCCCTGAATCTGGTTTCGGGCCACCTGATGCGGCGTCGTTCACTTCGTCTCCTTCGATTCACTGGTCTATTACACCAGCGTCTCTCGATTTATTGTGGCCGATCCGCTGGTGGCCAGCACGGCCTGTCTTGCAAATCGGTAGAAATAGTTCGTCTTACCGGAGATATATTCTGGAAATTGTGGACTTAGTTTGGTCAGATTTATACTGCTTCGCCGCGGAGTGTCACCGTAGACAGCTCGACTCATGTCAGACGAACATTCGAAACACGGGATGGGCGAACCGGACGACGAGCTCTCGGAGGTCGCTCGACGATGAGTAGATCGAACCAGGATTGGTGGCCGGATCAGTTGGACTTGGAGATCCTCGACCGGAACGCTCACCCGGGCGATCCGATGGACGAGGAGTTCGACTACGCCGAGGAGTTCGAGAAACTCGATCTCGACGAGGTGAAGGCGGACATCGAGGACGTGCTGACGACGTCCCAGGAGTGGTGGCCGGCCGACTACGGCCACTACGGTCCGCTGATGATCCGGATGGCGTGGCACAGCGCCGGCACGTACCGCGTCGCCGACGGCCGCGGTGGCGCGAACCGCGCCGGACAGCGGCTCGCACCACTCAACAGCTGGCCCGACAACGCGAACCTCGACAAGGCCCGACGCCTGCTCTGGCCGGTCAAGCAGAAATACGGCAAGAGCCTCTCGTGGGCCGATATGATCGTCTTGACGGGGAACGTCGCCTTGGAGTCGATGGGGTTCGAGACGTTCGGCTTCGGCGGCGGACGCGAGGACGCGTACATGCCCGACGAGGCGGTCGACTGGGGGCCCGAAGACGACATGGAGGTCACCTCCTCCGAACGTTTCGACGAGGAGGGCGACCTCGAGAACCCACTCGGAAACACCGTCATGGGGCTCATCTACGTGAACCCCGAGGGGCCGTACGGTGAGCCCGACGTCGAGGGATCGGCACACAACATCCGCGAGACGTTCGACCACATGGCGATGAACGACGAGGAGACGGTCGCGCTCATCGCCGGCGGACACACGTTCGGGAAGGTCCACGGTGCCGACGATCCCGAGCATCTCGGCCCCGAACCCGAGGCAGCCCCCATGGAGTCACAGGGCCTGGGCTGGGAGAGCGACTACGAATCCGGCAAAGGGGCCGACACGATCACCGGTGGCATCGAGGGTCCCTGGAACGGCACGCCGACCATGTGGGACATGGGGTATATCGACAACCTGCTCGACTACGAGTGGGAGGCGCACAAGGGTCCCGGCGGTGCATGGCAGTGGCGACCGGTCGACGAGGAGCTACAGGACACCGTACCGGACGCCCACGATTCCTCGGCAACGGTCGATCCCATGATGCTGACGACGGACGTCGCCCTGAAGCGTGATTCGGACTATCGGGAGGTCCTCGAACGCTTCCAGGAGGACCCCCGCAAGTTCCAGCAGGCGTTCGCGAAAGCGTGGTACAAACTGATTCACCGCGACATGGGCCCGCCGACCCGGCTCCTCGGTCCCGAAGTGCCCGACGAGGAGATGCTGTGGCAGGATCCGCTCCCCGATGTCGACCATAGTCTGATCGGGGCGGAAGAGATCGCCGCACTCGAAGAGGAGATCCTCGATTCGGAGCTGTCCGTCACCGGACTGGTCAGAACCGCCTGGGCGTCGGCGTCGACGTACCGCGACAGCGACAAGCGCGGTGGCGCGAACGGCGCTCGGCTCCGTCTCCGACCGCAGCGGGACTGGGAGGTCAACCAGTCGGGGGAGCTGACGACCGTGCTGGACACGCTCGACGAGATCCGCGAGGAGTTCAACGACTCGCGCTCGGACGGGACGAAAGTCTCGCTCGCCGACCTGATCGTGCTGGGTGGCAACGCGGCTGTCGAGGAGGCGGCGGCCGAGGCCGGCCACGACGTGAACATCCCGTTCGAACCGGGCCGGACGGACGCCTCTCAGGAGCAGACCGACGTCGAGTCCTTCGAGGCACTCAAGCCGGCGGCGGACGGGTTCCGGAACTACCGCTCGGACGAGGCCGACCAGCCGGCCGAGGAGATGCTGGTCGACCGGTCGGAGCTCCTGAATCTGACCGCGCCCGAGATGACGGTGCTCGTCGGCGGGATGCGGGCGCTGGACGCGAACTACGACGGCTCCGATCTCGGCGTCTTCACCGACCGACCGGCGACGCTGACCAACGACTTCTTCGTGAACCTGCTCGGCATGGACACGGAGTGGGAACCGGTCTCGGAGGACGAGCACGTGTTCGAGGGGTACGACCGCGACACGGGCGAACTCGTCCGGAAGGCTACCCGTGTGGATCTCGTCTTCGGGTCGAACTCCCGACTCCGAGCCATCGCCGAGGTGTACGGAGCCGATGACGCAGAGGAGGAGTTCGTGGACGACTTCGTGGACGCGTGGCACAAAGTGATGACCAACGACTGCTTCGACCTCGAGTAATCCGCGCTGCGAGTCCGGTCGGTGGCCATGCCGACGTCTCGATGACGTGTCGCCACGGTTACCACGCCGTTTTCTGCCACTGCTTCGTGACGAAGTGCTGGACGGAGTGGACGTGCCTCTGCCAGGGACGACACCGATATTCTGACACGAACGATCATCGGCTGATGACAGTGTCGGACTTCCCGAACACTGCTTCGATTGTCTCGTGCTTTCGGTGAACCTACTGGCGAAAAACAGATGGCGAGGTTCGTCGGTTCTCAGAAACGGTCCCGGTACTTCGCAGTCAGTCGAGAAACGCCGGGGCGGTCAGCTTCTCGTCGCGCTCGGTTTCCAGCGCCGCTCGGAACTCGTCGAGAGCGACCCCGTCGCGCTCGCGTTCCTCGCGGTCGCGCACCGAGACGGTTCCCGCTTCTTCCTCGGTATCGCCGACGATCAGCATGTACGGCACTCGGTCGTCGTGGCCAGCGCGGATCTTCCGTCCCACCGTCCACGAGCGGGTCTCGATTTCGGTCCGGAACCCGTCGAGCTCCGCGGCGACCGATTCGGCGTACTCGAGGTTGTCGTCGCTCACCGGCAGGACGCGGACCTGTTCGGGCGCGAGCCAGAGCGGGAAGTTGCCCTTGTAGTGCTCGATCAGGACGCCCATGAACCGCTCGAAGCTCCCCAGCAGCGCGCGGTGGATCGTCACCGGACGGTGTTCCTCGTTGTCTTCGCCGACATAGACCAGATCGAGGCGTTCGGGGATGTTGAAGTCCACCTGTACCGTGCCGATCGTCCACTCACGGCCGAGCGCGTCTCGGGCGTCGAGCCCGATCTTCGGTCCGTAGAAAGCCGCCTCGCCGTCCTCGACCTCGTATTCGAGACCCTCGGTTTCGAGTGCATCGACTAGCGCGTCGGTGGCCTGCTCCCAGATATCGTCGCTCCCGATGGCGTTGTCGCCCTGGGTTTCGAGTTTGTAGAGCACTTCGAGATCGAACTGGCTGTAGATCTCTTCGATCACCTTGAGGGTCTGGGTGATCTCGTCTTCGAGCTGATCGGGACGGACGAACGCGTGGCCGTCGTCCTGGGTCATTCCCCTGACTCGGAGCATTCCCGAGAGCTCGCCCGACTGTTCGTTGCGATAGACGGTGCCGAACTCGGAGTACCGCATCGGGAGGTCGCGGTACGACCACCGCTCACGATCGTAGAGATGAGCGTGGTTCGCACAGTTCATCGGCTTCAGCCCGTACTCGAAGCCGTCCTGTTCCCATGCGAACATCTCACCTTCGGCGGTGAAGTTGTCGTAGTGGCCCGTCGGTTTCCAGATCTCGGTCTTGTTGAGCTCTGGCGTCCAGACCTCCTCGTACCCGAGTTTGTCGTTCATTTCGCGGATGTACTCCTCCAGCTCGCGGCGGATCGTCATCCCGTTGGGATGGTAGTGGACGCTGCCCGGCGAGTGATCGGGGACGCTGAAGAGATCCATCTCCTGACCGATCTTGCGGTGGTCGCGTTCCTTGGCCTCCTCCCGCCGATCGAGGAACCCCTCCAAGTCGTCCTCGTTTGGAAACGCCGTTCCGTACACTCGCGTGAGCGATTCGTTCTCTTCCTCGCCACGCCAGTACGCCGCGGAGGTTTCGAGCAGCGCGAACCCGCCGATCTCACCCGTGGAGGCGACGTGTGGGCCCTGGCAGAGATCGAAGAAGTCGCCCTGTTCGTAGAAGCTCACGGGGTCTGCGCCCGCCGCTTCCTCGTCGAGGATGTCACGTTTGAATCGGTTGTCCTCGTAGATCTCGAAGGCCTCCTCCCTGGGGCGTTCGACCCGCTCGATCGGGAGGTCCGCGTCGATGATGGTCTGGGCCTCCTCGGCGATCGCGTCGAGGTCCTCGCTGTCGAGGTCGACGTTCGCGATATCGTAGTAGAACCCCTCGTCGGTCCACGGGCCGATGGTGAGCTTCGCCTCGGGATGGAGCCGGGAGAGCGCCTGGGCGAAGACGTGGGCCGCGGAGTGCCGGAGCACGTCGAGATACTCCTCGGAGTCCTCGGTCACGATCTCTAACCGGCTGTCCTCGGTGATCGGTTCGGCCGCGGCGACGAGCTCGCCGTCCACGACCCCCGCGATCGTGTCGCTCCCGAGTCCCGGGCCGATCTCGTAGGCTACGTCCTCGACCGTCGAACCGGGCTCCATCGGGAGCTCGGAACCGTCCGGCAGCGTCACGACGACATCGCTCATGGGTTGGGTAGGTGCCACGCCCGGGATAAGCCTGTTGAGACGACCGAACCCCGACGCCGCCGCTGGCCTGAAACCGATCACTCAGACTGCCGTGCCCGAAAGCCGGAGCAGTTGGGCGGCGCGGTCCGCCGTGGCGAGCAGCACCTCCTGGAGGGTGGGCGGCGTATCGATCCGGAGATCCGCGAGCACCGCCTCCGACAGCCACAGCGTGTCCTCGGGCACGCCATCGTCCCCGCCGACCGCGAGGTGACTGGTCTCCACCTTCATCACGAGCGGGAGATCGGTCCGTTCGATCCCCTCACCCTTCGCGTACAGCGCTTCGTTGAGCCGCTCGTGGGTCGTCCGCTGGATGAGCGGTCGTGATCCGTCGTGGGGATGTGGTTCGATGGAGAGCCGGCCGAGGTAGTAGCCGCGCGAGAACCGTTCAAACATGATGCTCGTTTACATATACCACACCAGCGGTAATAAGCGTTCCCCGGTGCTGTCTTCACAATCGCTCACGACCGATCGATCGTTGCAGAATCCGTCGTCGTTGGACGGTTGTTTCTGCCGAGAGTGAAACCCACTATCCGATCGTTGTCGGGGTGGTTCGAATCCATCGATGGCCACGATTTATCCCTGCTGTCGATGAATCGGGTGCTATGTCGTTGCGACTCCCGAGCGAGATCGTCGTCGAGCGCTTCCTCCCGACTGCTCGGGCGATGCTGGCGGACGAACTCGACGAACGCGGCCTCACCCAACAGGAGATCGCTGATCGGTTGGGCGTAACGCAAGCCGCGGTCAGCAAAACCCTCGGCCAGAACGGCGTCGTCGAGGAGCGCTTCCGCGAGGACGACCGCATGCAGGCGACGATGACGCGGATCGCCGAGGGGTTCGCCGCCGACACGATGGACAGTTATGAAGCGCTGGCCGAGCTTCTCGAACTGATCCGCGAGTTCGAGGACCGTGGTCCCATCTGTGCCGTCCACGAGGAAGAGATGCCCGCACTCTCCGGTCTCGGCTGTGATCTGTGTGTCCGGGGCACCGACACCGGTGTCCTCGCCGAGCGGGACGCGCTCACGGCCGTTCGGACCGCCGTCCGTCGAGTGACGAACACGTCCGCCGTCGCTGCACATATCCCAAACGTCGGAACGAACATCGCCACGGCGGTTCCGGAGGCGACCGACGAAACCGAAGTCGCAGCCGTTCCCGGTCGGCTGCACGCAGTAGGGGATCGGGTCCTCGTTCCAGCACGTCCGGAGTTCGGTGCCTCCCAGCACGTCGCCCGAACCGTGATCGCCGCGATGGCCATCGAGCCATCGATTCGGGGGGCACTCAACCTCGCTACCTCTGACGCACTCCTCACGGCGGCCCGTGACCGTGGTATCGATCCACTCCGATTCGAAGCGGGCTACGAGAACCGCGCCGAGCACCTCCGAAATCGGTTTCACGAGCGCGGAACGGTCCCACAGGTCATCTATCACGAGGGCGCGTTCGGTATCGAACCCGTGACCTACCTTCTCGGGACGACCGCAGTCGAGGCCGCCGCGCTCGCCGCCGACCTCGCCGCTGCCGCGGATGCCCCCAACGACTCCGACGCTGCGCCATAATCCCCCGAAATCAGTCGCACAAGCCCATCACTACCCCGAAACTCTCGTCGACGAGAGCGGTCGGTTCGTCACTGGGAGCCCCAGTCGGAGATACCGAGCACCGCATCACACTCCGGACAGGTCCAGACTTTCGGGGTGCTCGCCGCGCTCGCCTGTTCGAGTCGCTCGGCCCAGACCGTGATGTCGGCCTCGCAGCTGGGACACACTGCCATGACCCACGATACCACGTGGCGATACTTGTAATTTCGGACACCCGACGGTTTCACCGTTATTTCGCGAGTGCGTCGGTTGGTCCCGCCGGTTGCTGCGGTGAATGCATGGTATTGGCCACCACGAACGGCCGTCGCGCTTTTATTCCAGTCCGTGCAACGAGCGTGTAGTGAACGCGAACGACGCCGCGGTGCTCCTCGTCTCGCTGCTGCTCTGTGGAACCATGGGTTTGAGCGCCGGTTCCCAGGCCGGAGCCACGACGGCAACCCAACCGACTCCGCAGACGGAACTCGGCGGGGAGGTGTCGGTGTTCATGCAACAACGCACCGCCGCGGCCAACGGCGCGGTCGATTCGGGGATGTGGCTCGCCGCGTTCGAACGTACCGAGAACCAGTCCAACAAGCAGGATCTCGTCGAGCAGCGGGCCGCAACGCTCCGGGGTCGCCTCAATCAGACCGACGAGCGATTGCGCACGTTCACGCCCACGGAAACCAACCGATCGGTACGTCACCGTGCGAGGTGGGAACGGCTCGTGGCCGATGTCACAGCGCTCCGGGCGGCGATCAACGACGCCAAGACCGTCGCGGCGAGCGCGGGCGTGAACGCCTCGGGACTGGACCAGCTCGCACGCCGCGCTGCGAACCTCTCCGTACCGGACGCTGGAGCGAACAACCGATCGCAGATCGACAGCCCCGATCCCGACCGTCCGGGCGGTGCGGACAGGACCGTCGCCTCGAAGTACGACTGACGGGTCTCGCAAATCCCCACGACGTAGCACGCACGTCGTGAGCGTGGCCGCCGGCGGTCCGTGGCGAACGCCCGTGTGGAGTCATCCTTTTGTCCGTGCGGCACTAACCACAGGTGAATGGACTCAGCGGCGCTGCTCGATCTCCTCGGCAACGAGAACCGCCGGCGCATCCTCCGGCTGCTCGCCCGGCGACCGTGTTACGTCACCGAGATCAGCGAGTCGCTCGGCGTGAGTCCGAAGGCGGTGATCGGCCACCTCCGGAAGCTGGAGGACGCGGGCCTCGTCGAGAGCCGGGCCGACGATGGCCGTCGGAAGTATTTCCGTATCTCGCGGAACCTCCGGCTCGAAGTCAACGTCTCGCCGTACGGGTTCGGCGCGAAAAGCGCCTATCCGGCGAGTTCGAGCCTCGATCTCACGACCTGTCGGTACGTCTCGATCGACGTTTCGGCGAGTGATACCAGCGAACTGTCCGCGCTCGCGGACGATCTCCAGCGACTCGACCAGCTGGAGGACGAGCTCTCGCTGGCCCAGCGGTGGGTCCAGGGCCGACTCACGTCGCTGCGCGACGCGCTCACCGACCGGATCGAGGAAGGTCTCGCAGCCGACGGCATGGGGAAGTTCGCGGATCACGGCGATGCGCGCTTCTGCGCCGAGGTCCTCGCCGCGATCGAATCGGGGGCCGATACGTCCGACGAGATCGCCGAACACCTCGGTGTGCCGCTCCCGGTGGTCGAGGACGCGCTCGATCTCCTCTCGACTCACGACTTCGTTCGCCGGGACGACGACAGCTGGACGATCGGGACGTAAGAAATCACACTTCTCCGCGAACGAGAGTAGCAGAAATCCTCGAAAACAGTCGATAGCAAGCGACTCGATCGACCGATCTCGTGGTTGTTCACGAGGTACGTACAAACTCTTTTGACCAAGTGGTGGATTCGTTCCCGTCTGTCGTGAACGGGGTCAACCGTGGCTGCCGTGGAGCCGTCGACGTTTCGGGACTCGCGACCTGTGGCTCTCTCCTATATCTCGCGAGTCAGTCCGTCGCGGAGGTCGCGGCCGAAGTAGTGGCCCACGAGGCCAGCGAGCAGCCCGATGCCGGCGTTCACCACGAGCAGTGGGAGCCCGGCACCGACCGCCACCAGCGTGAGGTTGCCGAACAACGACCACCCGCCGGCGACGGCCGCGCTCGCGATGCCGGCCTCGAGGTACTGACTCCGATCGCCAGCGGCCCCGAGAACGAAGGTCGCGACGAACACCCCCACGAACCCGAGCACGCCGCCGACGAGCGGGACGAACCCGCCGAGTGCCATGCCGACCGCCGTGAGCGCGAGCGCGACGACGAACGTCCGGAGCGAGAACAGCTGTCCGGCACGGTCGCGGAGTCTCGATCCGCCCTGATCGGTTCCGCGCGACGCGCGTTCTCGATTGTCGACGCGATCGGCCGTGCCGGTGCTGGAGCCGGTCGTCGCGTCACCGTCGTCGACCGTGATGTCGTCGACGTCGGCGAGGAGGTCGTCGACGTCGCGGGTTTTCGTGCGTTCGCCACCGCTGTCGGCCATGCCGGCACTTCGTTACCCACGGGCATGGGCTTTTCCCCAGAGCGGCGAAATCGTCCGGCCGTCACCCCGACCCAACCGCTAAGCCGATCGGGGCCGTGTATCGTCCGTGCCGCCGGATCTCGACACACCCGCCGAAATCGCCGGCCTCGATCTTCTCAATCGGCTCTACCGCGCGCCGCTGCTCGAATGCGCGGGCGATGGACCGGACGCGATCGATCGGCTTGTCGACGAACTCGAACCCGCGGCGGCCGCGGGCGCTGGGCTGATCTTCCAGGGCGCGATGCCGGTTCGACGCGAGGGCGGCCGGGTCGCGCCCAACATGACCCACCTCGCCACCGCCGACCGCGCCGACGACCTCCGACGGCTCACCGACGCGATCCACGACCACGGCGCGCGGATCGTGGCCCAGCTCGACCATGGAGGAGTTCGATCGCTCGAAACCTGGCACCGACCGTATCGCGCAGCCAACCCCGATCTCCGGCAGCTCGCGGTTTCGAAGCCACCACGACTCCTCCGGCTCGCGGCGCGGGCTGGCTTTCTCGACTACGACTTCGATGTGCTCTCGACCGCGGACGTCTACGATCTCGCCGCCGACTTCGGACGCGCAGCCGGCCATGCGGTCGCGGCGGGCTACGACGGCATCCATCTCGCGGGTGCGAACATGGGGATCATCCAGCAGTTCTGTTCGCCGTACTACAACCGTCGATCGGACGAGTTCGGCGGATCGTTCGGGGCTCGACTGCGCTTTCTCGAACTCGTCCACGAGGAGATCCGCGAGCGGGTCGGCGACCTCCCCGTGCTGACGAAGATCCCGGTCGAGACGGCTGCGCCGCCGTTCGTCCGCCCTCGGCTCTCTGCGGCTGATGGGGTTCGGCTCGCCGAGCACGCCGAGCGGATCGGCTTCGACGCCGTGGTGCCGGTCCGAGGGTCGACGTTCTGGGACCTGAGTCTCGTTCGCGGCCAGCATCCCGAGCAGGCGTGGGGCGACGACCGGTTTCAAGACGACTACGCGGCGGTGTTCGGCGGCCGAGCACGGGCGCGGCTCGTGGCGGCCGTGAATCGTCTCCAAGCGCACTACTACGACTTCGAGCCGGCGTGGAACGCCGATCTCTGTCGCCAGGTGCGCGAAACGACCTCGCTGCCGGTGCTCTGTGAGGGTGGGATCCGCGGGCGTGCAGAGATGGATGCGCTCGTGGGATCGGCCTGCGATCTGGTCGGCGTCGGCCGGCCGTTTTACGCCGAGCCCCGGCTGCCGGCCCGGCTGCTCGATGTCGAGACGAACGGGACGACGCCGACCGAGGACCCCCACGCAGTCTGCGAGAACTGCAACAACTGCGCCGTGCCACAGGCGACCGGCGCACGTGGTGTCTGCCGGACGCCCAGCGTGCTCGAAGCGGCCGTCGAACTCCGGCGGGCCGGTGCGTACGAGCGGTCTCCGAGCGACGAACGTGACGGGTGAGCTCTTCCCGAAGGCGACCGATCGGAGAACGAATGGGTTGAAGTCCGACGGCCCGGTAGAACGGGTATGAATCCGGGAGATCGCATCCGCCTCACGCGCGACGGGCGGACTCACGAGGGCGTGTTGCTGCCGTCGACGACCGACGACCACGCCGTGCTCAAACTCGACGGCGGGTACAACGTCGGTGTCGAGCGCGCGGACGCGACCGTCGAAGTCGTCGAGTCGGACGTCTACGATGTCGGCAGTGAGGAAGACGACGATTCCTCGGCCGTCGAGTTCGACGACGATCTGCCGACCGTGGCGCTCATCTCCACGGGCGGAACGATCGCCTCGACGGTCGACTACCGGACTGGCGCGGTGACCGCACAGTTCGACGCGGAGGACGTCCTTCGGGCGGTGCCGGATCTCGCAGGAAGGGCGAACTACCGGGGCCGCGTCGTGGCGAACATCCTCTCGGAGAACATGACGCCCGACGTGTGGCAGGATCTCGCTCACGCCGTCCACGAGGAGATCGAAGCTGGAGCGGACGGCGTGGTCGTGATGCACGGCACCGACACGATGCAGTTCTCCGCGAGCGCGCTCGCCTTCATGCTCGATACACCCGTCCCGGTGGTCTTTACGGGTAGCCAGCGCTCGGCCGATCGACCCTCCTCGGACAACGTGATGAACGCGGTCTGTGCGGTCGAGGCTGCGAAGAGCGACTGTGCCGAGGTGCTGGTCTGCATGCACGCGAGCGAGTCCGACGACCGGTGTGCGCTCCACCGTGGAACCAGGGTCCGAAAGAACCACACCTCCCGCCGGGATGCGTTCGAAACCGTCGGAGCCGAGCCACTCGGAACGGTGGCGTACGGTGGCGATGACGGCTCCACCGACACCATCGACGTCCGATTCCGACGTAAACACGCCGAGCGCGGTGCAGCCGAACTTGACGTCGCGCCCGCTCTCGAAACCGACGTCGAGCTGGTGAAGTTCACGCCCGGGACCAGTGAGGCGATGCTCGACGCGGCCGCGGGGAGCGCGGGACTCGTGATCGAAGGCACGGGACTCGGGCATGTCCACACCGACTGGATCCCCCGGATCGCGGAACTCGTCGCGGACGGGACCAGCGTGGTGATGACGAGCCAGTGTCTCGGCGGCCGGGTCTGTGATCGTGTGTACGACACCGGGCGGGACCTCCTTGATGCGGGCGTGATCGAGGGCGAGGACCTCCTTCCGGGCACCGCGAAGGTCAAACTGATGTGGGCGCTGGCGAACAGCGAGAGCAGCGAGGACGTCGCCGCCACGATGGGAACCTCGCTCGTTGGCGAGCTCACCGAGCGCTCGGTACCGCCGGAAAACCGTCCCGTCCCGGAGGCGCGGTGACGTGAGCGTGACCGATATCACGATCCGGCAGGCCAGACCCGACGATTATGAAGACGTCGCGGCGTTCACTCGCGAGACGTGGGCCGACCGCGACAGCGGCGACTACATCCCCGAGATCTACCACGAGTGGATCGCGGGCGACGGCGACAGCCAACGAACCTTCCTCGTCGATTCGGGGGACGACGTCGCAGGCATCTGTCAGGGCGTGCTCCTCTCCGAACACGAGGCGTGGGCCCAGGGGATGCGGGTCAACCCCGAGTACCGCGGTGAAGGACTGAGCACGCAGCTCAACGACGCGCTCTTCAGGTGGGCGCGCGAGCGCGGTGCGACCGTCGTTCGGAACATGGTCTTCTCGTGGAACGCCGCCGGTCTCGGCGGGTCGCGCGCCGTCGGCTTCGCGCCGCTGTGTGAGTTCCGGTGGGCGCATCCCGACCCCGATCCCGACGCCACCCTGCCGAAAGCCTACACGCTCGCCGACGATCCGGACGCGGCGTGGAGTTTCTGGCGGCGCTCGGACGCCTACACCGCACTTTCCGGACTCGCACTCGACGCCGACGAGTCGTGGGCGATGTCCGAACTCACTCGCGAGGGGCTCCACCGTGCGGCCGAGGAGACGCGGGTGTTCGCTGTTCGCCGCGAGGACGACGGTACGCGGGCGATGGCCCATCGGGTGCGCGATTACGAACGCGAGACCGACGGCAGAACCGAACGCTGGGCCGAGTACGGCGTCGGTGCATGGTCCGATCTCGGGGCCGCACGCGCGCTCTTTCGTGCGATCAGTGCGGATGCGGCGGCGATCGGTGCCGACCGCGTGCGCGTACTCGTCCCCGAAACCCCGAGACACGTCTCCGACGTGGCGGCTGCCCACGTTGCCCTCGGTGAAAATCCAGACTTCGTGCTCGAAGCCCCGCTCGTCTGAGATCGCGCCAGACTCTCGTCCCGTTTTCGCTGCGCTCTCACGCACCGACCAGCCGCGGCCGGCTGCTACTGATCGCCAGCGTGTCGCTGTCCGATTCCTCTCGTGGCATCTCCTCAATCTAGCAAACAAAACAATCTATACTTTCGATATCCGCCAGCCACCTCACTCATTTCTCAAACCTGCATGTCCATACCGGTACAACTTTCATCCATTGACTGCCTGAATCCGATTACAGTGCTCTATTGAAAATGGACGGCAGCGACGGGATTTCTCCGTAATGAGTTTGAGGAAACGAGGTCGAGAAGTCGATTATGGGAGTCGCGCTTCTCGACCTCGTTGAGACAGCACTGCGTGTAGCCAAACAAGCGTTGGGGAAGCGAGCGGGCAAGCCCGCCCGAGTCGGGCTTGCCCGCGAGGCTCACATCGTCGCACACTGTATTCGCAAGGAAGAGGCCACAGCTACGCCGAACTCGTCGATCGGTTGAGCCTCATGCCGGAGATATATGATCGGCTCGGCCTTCATCCAGATGCATTGCCTGACCCTACCGCGTTCTACCACTCACTCGATCGGTACGCGATGTACATCTGTCGGGCGTTGCTGCGCGTCTCAGCGCAGCAACACCCGCAGTCTGGACACGTCGCATTGGACAGCACATTCTTCGAACGGAAGCAAGCCTCTCAGTACTACCTCCAACGATGTGGGCGAAGCGTGAAGACGATCAAAGCAACGACGTTGACCGATACAAAGTCGCTTGCGGTGCCGGACGTCCATTGCTGTATCGAGCACGAACACGACACGAAGGCTGGCCCGCGGGTCGTCCGCCGGAACGCGGACGACCTGCGGTCCGTGGCTGCTGACAACGGCTTCCAGGACTGGCACACCGAATGCGAAATCGCCGCACTGGACGTTGAATACCTCGTTCAGCACCAAGGATCGAAATCGATGGCTACAGCGAATAACGCTCTCATCCGAGCGAAGGGCTACACCCAGCGGTGGATGTCCGAAACCTCCTACTCGACGGTCAAGCGAACGCAGGGCGGAGTCCTGCGTTCGCGGTTCTGGTATCGCCAGTTCCGTGAGATCGTTCTCCTGTTCGCGCTCAACAACATCAAGAAGCTCGCCAAGACGCTATGATCGTACTCTCGTACCGCATTTTCAATAGAGCAGATTACAGCTGTTCTGATGCCAAAAAACGACTCAAAACCGGTCTATTTACGACAATCTCTGAACTATCTCTCACCAACGCTTTCAATACGATCTCACTCCGACAGCGACGTGACTCTCAAGAAAGTACAGTTATTAATCTTCAAAACCACGGAAAACGAACCGCTACTCTCGGCCGACAGTGTGGTTTCGACTGGGTCGCCGGGGTAATCGTGCGAACTGATCTTGTCGCTCGTCTCGATCACAGCCGAAGCACGTCGTGACGTTCCAGTTCGACATCTGTTCCGACCGCCGACACGGATCGGGTGGGCCAGTCGCCGGTCATCGTGAGCGGCTCGAACCCGTTTTCGGTCACGAGCATCGTGTCCTCGCTTTTCGCGCCCTGAACCGTCGGGTTCCACGCGTAGCCCATCGGGAGCTCGACCGGTGCATCGTGGGTCGGCGTGGCGATCCACTCGCGGCCGGCGTAGCCCGCCGCGCCGCCTTGGTGATGCGCGCGCCACTCGTCCGGGTAGCCGAGGGCTGCGTACGCGTCCTGAATCTGCTCGAAGACGTCTGCTGCGGTGCCGCCCTCGCGGCCGACAGCCCGTGTTGCCGCGAGCGCGCTCGTCTCGATGCGGGCCGCGGTCGCGTGTCGGTCGTCCAGCCACGACGGCGGGTCGAACGCCACGGTTCGGGTGCAGCTCGCGTGGAGGCCGGCCCGCCGTGCGGTCACCGACACGAGGACGTACGATCCCAGCTGTGCGTCGGTCGGGGTGTAGTGGCGGTACTGCTGAGCGCGCTCCCCGCTCCCGACCAACGCTACGGGGGCGGCGATTCCCCGATCCGCGAGCGCCCCGGCGAGCCGTCCCGCGACCCCCCGCTCGGTGTCCGTCGGATCGAGCTCCCGACAGACGTCTTCGACGGCCGCGGCGGTGTCACGACCAAGTTCGCGATAGGCCGCGATGTCGGTCTCGACGAGCGGCTGCCGGAGTCCGCTGGCGTCGACGGACTCGAAGCCTGGAACGTCGAAATCCGCCGTTGCGGGCGTGGGCGAGCGCTCGGCGATCGCTGCCGCGAGGTCCGCCGCGTACCAGTCGGCCGTCTCGATGGCGACTCCATCGGGGAGTTCTTCCTCGCGCAGTCGCGGGGCCTCGATGTTGTCCGTGACGACCGTCAGCCCATCGCCGTCGTAGCCGACGGCCGCGACGCCGACCGTGGTTTCCTCGTCGACGACGCTGTTCCCGCCAAGGAGCCATGCGAACGTGTTCGGCCGCCCGAACCACACTGCCGCGAGCTCGCGTTCGTCGAGAAGCCCATCGAGCCGTGCGAGTTTCGTTTCCATGTGGCCGATGGGCACGGCCAGGAGCCTATACCTTTGGTTCGGTAGATCGTTGCTGAGCCCCGATTCCCAGATGAGTCGGAGGTCGTCTGATGGAGGAGAGCGAGGGGTTTTTCGAGTTTGTGTAACGGCACTACCGATGTCACAATCCGTGCTGGCCGTGTGTCACGAGTCTTCGTCGATCGGTTCGCACTCACAGCCTCCCTCGTCGATCAGTTCCTGGACGGTTGCGTGGGTCCCACAGTCGGCACACGTCACCGTGATATCGACGTAGACATCGGGATCACCGAGCGCGATCGCACCGGTCGAGCCGAGCTGATCGAGTGTGTTTTCGGTGACGGCGACCGTTCGGTTGCGGAGCGCGGCGATCCGCTGGGCACCGCTGTCGATCCGGTCGCTGTCGGACCGCTCGGTCGAGGCGCGCTCGACGCCGAGACACTCCTTGAGATGCCGATTGACCGTCTGGTAGGACACGAAATCCCCCCCGATCGCGTCGACATCGACTCCGCCGCGGTCGAGCCGGCTGTGAGCCTGCGTCCGGACTCCCTGGCTCACCTCGTCGTCGGTGAGCAGTCGGTAGGTGTTCTCGACCTCTCCGTCGAGCGGGTTCAGCCCTTCGCGCTCCATCGCTGTCCGGAGGATCGCCTGGTTCACGTGGTCGGCCAGCCCTCGGAGACTGTAGCGTTCGTCCTCCCGGGTCCAGTACTCCTGGAGGTTTTCGGCCACCCTGTCGAGCTCGTACTCGTCGATCACGCGATCGAGTTTACACGACGGGTCCCGATCGCCCTCGACCGACTTCGCATCCGATTGTGCCATCGTGCGAACGTCTCGGAGGCGAACTTGCATGAGTGTTGTGCTCGCATCGTCGCCGAAAGCTTCCGTTCGCCGTCGGCAGTGATCGACGCCTCGGGCCGAGTGGCTCGCGTTCCGTCGGAAGGAACGACGCGTTGGCGACCATCGACCTCTGGACGACTTCTGGCTGTCGCACGTCGATCCGGCCGTTACTGGCTGATGTTCCCGTACGCGGAACAGCGCGCGCCCGTGCGGTATCGCTCGAATCGATACGAGATGTCGTGAGCCCACCGACGACGAGACGGCGATCAGCTGTAGGTAACGTTGATCTCCACGACGTTCGCGGCCTGGAGCACGAGTTCGGGGATCTCCTCGGCGAAGCGCTCGCCCGTCAGCCGCGTGGTCGGGGCAGCCACGCTGATCGCTCCGAGGACCTCGTCGTCTCGGCCGAGAACCGGCGCTGCGACGCACTGGAGTCCCTCGACGCGTTCCTGGCCGCAGTATGCCACGCCACGCTCACGGATCTCGGCAAGCTTTTGATGGAGCTGCTCACGGTCGGTGATGGTGTTCGGCGTCGCCGCTGGGAGGCCGTGACGGTCGAGGATCTCGTCGACACGACTGTCTGGGAGGTGGGCGAGGATCGCCTTTCCGAGCGCGGTGTTGTGGAGATACCGCCGCTTGCCGGTGTGGGTGTCGAGCGTGACGGCCTTCTCCCCGCGCGCACGGTAGAGGTACACACCCCGACCGTGCTCCTCGACCATCAGGTTCGCGAGTTCGCCGGTTTCCGCCGCGAGATCGGCGACTTCTGGCCTCGCGACCTCGTAGATCTTGCGACGTTTGCGGGCGTACTCGCCCATCTCGAAGAAGCCCAGCCCGATCTCGTAGGAGTCGCCGTCCTTGGTCACGTAGTCGTGTCGTCGGAGCGTCGCGAGGTGGTCGTGGACGGTGCTCTTCGACATCGAGAGGTGTGTCGCCAGCTCCGTCACCCCTGCTCCGTCGAGCTCCTTCAGCGATCTCACGACTCGGATGGTGTTCTCGGTGGTCCGGAGCGATGGTGTCGACGTCTGTCCCATGATCGTATCGGTTATCGTTCGGTTCGTAAATAGGTTGTTCCTGACGACCGAACGGGTGGTGGTGCTATCGATCGAACTGGAACCGATCGAACAGAGCCGATGCAGGAGGGAGGTTCGTTATCGACGGGCCTCGACGCGACATCGAACAGTCGGTGCAGATACCACCGATCGCTCGCCACGGCGTTCCTAAGAACGGAACGAGAAACGAGCTCCGGTCGGCACGCTCTCTGGAGCATCGTGATAGAACAGACGAAAGCAGCGAACGACTCCACACGTACCGTCAGCGAACACGACACCCGTCACTTGGGGTGGCAAGACGAGGTAAACACCGATACGGGTGAGGAATGCCCCTCCAGTCGTGGACCTCACTGTTTCGAAACGTGACTGGAGAGCTGTTCACCCCTGAGCCGAGGTTCTACGTTCCGCACATCGGCGGATTCCGTCATTCCGACACGGTGTGCGTGACGGAGGGTGGCATCGAGCACTTCACCCATTGTCCACGAGATATCTCCCGTCTGACCGTCAGCAGCGAATGATGTTGCTCTCGAGGTCTTTCGGATAGTACGTCAGCGACTCGGTACCCTCCTCGGTGATCAGGATCGTATCGGAATGGCGATAGCCCGCGACGTCGGGGACGAACAACGCCGGTTCGATCGTGTAGAGGTAGCCGGGCTTCATCACGTCGTCGCTGCCGCGATCGAGGAAGCCGCGCTCGTGGCCTTCGAGACCGATGTTGTGGCCGGTGTGGTGCTGGGTGTACTCGAGGAGCCCCTGCTCGTGACAGTAGTCGTGGACCGCCTGGTCGACGTCGGCGACGGGGACGCCGGGGCCGCACGCCTCGATCGCGAGGCGCTGCATCTCGCGCATGTGCTCGAAGTAGTGGCGGTGTTCGTCGCTGACTTCGCCGACGAACATGGTGCGTTCGAGCTCGGTGAGGTACCCGCCGACGTTCGCGGACGCCCCAGTGATGATGACGTCGCCGCGATCGAGTCGGCGGTTCTCGGTCAGGCCGTGCGGGAGCGCGGTGTTCGGGCCAGAGAGGAATCCACACGACGCTGGGAAGCCGCCACGGAGCCGCGAGTCGTACCGTTCCCCGAGCGTGTCGAGCATCGCCATCGAGGCGTCGAGACTGGCGCGTTTGGCAACCCAGAGTTCGTGTTTGCCTGCTTCGACGTACTCCGCGAGCTTCCGGTGGGCGAGATTGCCCCACTTCGCGGACTCGCGGAGCAGCTCGCGTTCGACCGTGGATTTCGATTCGCGAAAGGTCTCGATCCACTCCACGGTCTCGACGTCGACATCGGCGAGTTCGTCGAGTGAAGGGCCGGAGTACCCCCAAAAGCTCGGCGCACCGTTCGTGTCCGCGACGACGGTCACGGCGTCGAGGTCGGCGAGCATCTCACGGATCGTTTCCTCGGGCGTCACGGTCGAGTGCTCGTAGTAGGTGGTTCCCTCGGTCGTGCCGCCCGGATAGTCGTAGTAGTGATACACCTCGTCGAGGAGCGGGAACTCGTCGCTCTCGGCGCGATCGAGTTCGAGCCGTGGGACCGTCAGCCCCACGCGGTCGTGCGTGACCGTGAGACAAACCGGACGCTCGGTCTGGAGGTGATGGAACCCGCTGACCCACTCGATCGCGGTCGCAGAGAACAGACAGAGCGCGTCGGCGTCGGTTGCCGCGAGCTCGTCGCGGACGCGATCGATGCGATCCTCGTACTCCGCCGTCGGCACGGTAACTGGTGCCATGTTCTAGTCCGCGATTGACGTCATGATAAGTGTTGGCGAATCCGATTACCGGTTCGCAGAGGTTCGGCCGATAGTCGTATCGAACCCGATACCGGCTTCGACTCCATACCACCATCCGCACCTGGTCTATGTCCCATCCACACTGGATTCGTCGGCGCGGTCGTCTGCCTCCTTCTCGCGGGGCGTGATCCGACAGGGGTACTCGACGAGGTTCTCGATGCCGTCGTCCGTGACGAGAACGAGATCTTCCAGCCGCACGCCCCCTCTTTCGGGGTCGTACACGCCCGGCTCGATCGTGACGACGTGGCCCGGTTCGAGGCGTGCGTCGGTCGAGAAGAAGGGTGGCTCGTGAAGCGCGGCCCCGACCCCGTGGCCCGTCCCGTGATAGAGCCCCACGTCGACGTCGCCGGTCGCGAACCCGTTCGCCTCGACGACGTCGACGATCGTCGCGTGGACCTCGTTCGCCGGGATTCCGGGCGCGTCGTCGAGTCGGTCGAGGCCGGCGTCGAGCGCGGCGGCGACAGTCTCGTACGCCTCGCGTTCCCATTCCGGTACCGTTCCGGGGACGAACGTCCGCGTCATGTCCCCGAAGTACCCGTCGGGACCCCGCGGCCCCAGATCGATCAACACCGTCTCAGTCGGTCGGATGATATCGTCGCCGTTGTAGTGGAGATCGGCGCAGCTCGGTCCCGCCCCGACGACGGTGTTGCCGACAGCCGCGGCCCCCTGTCTCGCGAGTGCCGCGTTGATCGCGCGCCGGAGCCGCTCGGTGGTGAGCGGTTCGCCCTCCCAGCACAGCTCCTCGCCCGATGGCGTCGCGTCGGCGAGGATCGCCTCCGCTCGGCGCATCGCCGCCTGTGTGGCGGCCTCCGTTCGACGGAGCCATTCGATCTCCAAGGCGGTCTTCCGTGCCCGGCTCGTTTCGAGCGTCGACGTCGTGACGATCTCGTAGCCGACCGACGCGAGTTCTTGGTACGCGTGGTGGGGGAGCGAGGCCGGGACGAGCACGCGCGACGATGAGGGGGCGTCGATCACGTCGGTGGCACGGGCGACGGCCGACGGACGGTCGCTGCCAGCTTCGGTCACAGTGTCTCCAGGAAACTCCCGGCGCGCCTGATCGCCGAACAGGGCGGGCGCACAGAGCGTCGCCTCGCCGTCGGCATAGACGAACGCGTACTCTCGGTCGGGACCGTCGAAGCGCGTCAGATACTGAAGCATCGGATCGTGTTCGTCACCGATGTGGACGTATGCAGCCGCGTCCTGCTCGTCGAGTTCGGTTTCGATGGCTCCGTAGTTCGGGGTCGGCCGCTCGGTGCGTGACATACACCCGTGGTTGCCGGGCCAGTCCTAAATGCGTTCGTCCGTGCGACGACGATTTTCGACGGGATTCGTGGTGGCAGTTCGGAACCATGAGCATATCGAAGTCCTCGTTCGCTGCGATCAACGCATCGACGAGCTGCCGGGTGGCGGCCGGATGACGGCAGGACGATCAGTGATCGTGGGAGCGGAACGCTCACCGGAGCACGAACCCCTCGTCGAACGGGTCCGCCGGATCGACGACGAACTGGTGTCGGCCGGTGATGTGTGCGGAACCCTCTATTTGTGGTCGAACCGCGTCATATTCGCCGAAGTCGGTAGTTTCCATGTACGAACCCGCGAACGTCGAGCCGACGATGCTCTCGACCACGAACCGTTCTCTCCTGTCGAGCTCGCCGGCCGCGGCACGGAGCGCGACCCGGCCGCTGACGCCCGTCCCTGTGGGACACCGATCGACCTCGCCGTCGGCGAACACGCAGACGTTCCGGCTGTCGGCGTCGGTGTGGGCGTCACCCGTCAGGATCGTGCCGTAGAGGAAGCCGAGGTCGTCCTCGTGGGGATGCTCGATCTCGACGGCGTCGTCGACCGCGCGCGTGACCGTCGTCCCGATCTCGATCAGGTCTCGGAACTCGGCCGGCGTGAGGTCGACGTCGAACTGGCCGGCGTCGCAGTACGCGTAGAACGCGCCGCCGAACGCGACGTCGAACTCGATCGTTCCCCACTCCGGAACGCTCACGGTCTCGTTTCTGGCGACGACGAACGACGGCACGTTCGTGAACTCGACCGCGTCGACCCGGTCGCCGTCGCGCTCGATCTCGGCGACCACGAGCCCGGCCGGGGTGTCGATCGCGATCTCGTTCTCGACGTCCGGGAGATACTCGGTCTCGGCGGCGATCGTGGCGAGCGCGACGATTCCGTGGCCACACATCGTGCTGTACCCCTCGTTGTGCATGAACAGTACGCCGAGGTCCGCGCGCTCAGTGTCCGGTGCGGTCGGGATCGCGCCGTACATGTCGGCGTGCCCGCGGGGCTCCCAGATCAGGGCCTTGCGGTACGCGTCCAGTTCGCGTTCCACGTACCGGCGCTTTTCGAGGACCGTGTCGCCCACGAGCGGCGGCAGTCCGTCGAGCACGACCCGCAGCGGCTCCCCGCCAGTGTGCGTATCGATCGTTTCGATCGTCGTCCTGTCGGTCGGGGGATGCCACTCCACACCGTCCGTCGTCATGGTTCGCTCGCACTCACTCCGCACTCGGCCGTATCGATTCTCGCGTGTACCATGCCCGTCGCGTACTCGACGCTGGAGTATATATCTGTGGCCATGGCGGGGGCAGCGGGCGGCAGTCTCTGTGGCGCGAGCCCACGGCACGGCGACCACACGAATTATGTACACCGGTCGAAAAGAGAGTTCCATGCGGGTGAGTATCATCGGCGGCGGGATCGTCGGGCTGGCCGCCGCCCACTACCTCGGTCAGCGCGGCGTCGACGTGGTCGTCCTCGAGAAATCCACTCTCGGATCGGGCAGCACCGACCGGGCGAACGGCGGCATCCGTGCCCAGTTCTCCTCGCCGGTGAGCGCACACCTCTCACAGGAGAGCATCGCGGTCTGGGAGCGTTTCGAGGAGCTGTTCGGCACCGAGATCGGCTACCGTCGGCCGGGCTATCTGTTCCTCGCGCGGCGTGAATCGACCGCCGAGCGGTTCCGCGAGAACGTCCGCCAGCAGAACCGTCTCGGGGTCGACAGCGAGTTCCTGACGCCCGCGGAAGCCGAGGATCGGTGTCCCGAGCTCCGGACTGAGGAGTTCTGCGGGGCGACGTACCGCGCGGCCGACGGGTTCGCGGACCCCCACCTCGCGCTCCAGGGGTTTTCGGCCGCAGCGAACGAGGCCGGTGCAGAGATCCGAACCGGCGTCGCGGTGACCGACGTGCTTCAGAAGGGGGCGGGCGACCGCGTGACCGGCGTCCGCACCGACGAGGGGACGATCGAATCGGAGTACGTGGTGAACGCGGCGGGTGCGTGGGCGAGCCGGATCGGCGAGATGGTCGGTCTCGATCTCCCGATCGTTCCACGGCGACGCCAGCTCATGGTGGCCGATCCCGAGATCCCGGTCGGTTCCTCGATACCGTTCACGATCGACCACGACCGGGGCGTCCACTTCCGCCCCGAGCGCGACGGCGGTGCGGTCGTCGGTGGTCACTTCGCGGACGCCGACCCGGCGATGGACCCGAACGACTACCGGAAGAAGATGGATCTCGACTGGGCCGCCGAGACGATCGAGGCGGCCGCCGACTGCGCCGACTACTTCGGCCCCGACTCGCGGGTCAAGCGCGGCTGGGCCGGGCTCTACGCGGTGACGCCCGACCATCACCCCATCCTCGGCGAGACGCTGCCGGGGTTCGTGACCGCGGCAGGGTTCTCGGGCCACGGGTTCATGCAGGCCCCCGCGACCGGCCAGCTCGTCGCGGAGCTGATCGACGAGGGCGAGCCATCGCTGGTCGATGTCTCGTCGCTGGAAGCCGACCGGTTCGACCGTGGCGTCCACCTCGAAGAGGGCACCGTCATCGACTGACCGGACGATGAAACGGCTGCGGCCCGATCATGTGGGCTGCGGCTCGATCGTGTGTCGATGGTGGTGGTTTTATTATCGCCGGTGTGGAGGAGCGACACATGGTGGATGCCGACCGCGCAGCCAGCCGTATGGAGCGAGTCCCGTTCTCGGGCATCAGGGACGTCTTCGAGGAGTGCGACCGACTCGAACGTGCGGGTCGGGACGTCGTCCACCTCGAAATCGGCCGACCGGACTTCGACACGCCGGCCCCGATCGGGGACGCGGCGCGCGAGGCGCTCGCCGACGGCCACGTCCACTACACCTCGAACTACGGGATCGAACCGCTCCGGACGGGGATCGCGGATAAACTATCGGCCGAGAACGGGATCGAGTACGACCCGGACAGCGAAGTCGTGGTGACGACGGGCGCGACCGAGGCGGTGCTCGTCACGATGCTCGCGCTTGTCGAACCCGGGAGGGAGGTCCTCGTCCCCGATCCGCGGTGGACGTACGGGCCGATCACCTCGCTCGCGGGCGGCGAACCCGTCCCCTACCGACTCGATCCGGCGACGGGATACCAGCCCGACCTCGACTCGCTCCGGGCGGCGGTCTCGGAGCGAACCGAGCTCCTCGTACTGAACAGCCCGCACAACCCGACCGGCGGGGTCGTGAGTGAGGACCGCCTCGACGCGATCGCCGACTTCGCCGTCGACAACGATCTCCTGGTGCTCTCCGACGAGATCTACGAGAAGATCCGGTACGACGACCACGACCACCACAGCCCGGCCGCGCGGGACGCACTGTTCGACCGGACGATCACGATCAACGGGTTCTCGAAGGCGTACTCGATGACCGGCTGGCGACTCGGCTACCTCGCCGCTCCTGCCGAGCTGGTCGATCCCATCGTCCGTGTCCGCCAGTACACGACGACGTGTGCGCCCTCGCTCTCCCAGCACGCAGGCGTCCGTGCGCTGGAGAGCGGGCTCCACGAGCCGATGGTGGAGGCGTTCGCCCGCCGTCGCGAGCGCGTGCTCGAACGGATCGACGCGATTCCCGGGATGTCGTGCCCGGCCCCCGCCGGCGCGTTCTACGCGTTCCCCACCACGCCCGCCGGCCACCCCGACGCGGAAGCGTTCGTCCACTCGCTGCTCGCGGACACGAGCGTCGCGTTCGTCCCCGGCACCACGTTCGGCGACGCCGGAGAGGGTCGGTTCCGGATCGCCTACGCCAACTCGCTCGACCGGATCGACGAGGCGTTCGACCGACTCGAAGACTGGCTATAGCCCCAAACGATCGAGAAGACACCTCAGAGACTGCTTTTCGCCCGGACACGACGACCGCGACGGGTAATTTTCAGCTCTTCCATCGGGAATAACGATCACTAATTATATGTGGGGAGGTGTGGTACCGATGCCCGGAGGCACGCAACACATGGTACAAGCAGGTGCGTACACAGCCGTCGGCTTGGTCGGCTACTTGCTGGTGGTCGTGGTCATCGGCTACTGGGGATCGAAGAAGGTCAGCTCCGAGGAGGACTTCTTCCTCGGTGGCGAACAGCTTCCTG
Organism: Halococcus sp. PRR34; assembly: GCF_028617175.1. Taxonomy (NCBI): domain Archaea; kingdom Methanobacteriati; phylum Methanobacteriota; class Halobacteria; order Halobacteriales; family Halococcaceae; genus Halococcus; species Halococcus sp. PRR34. The sequence goes on from NZ_JAQJDA010000007.1 coordinate 82,387, forward strand.
GGTGGGCGCTCGCGCTCTCCGAGCGGAGCTCCGGCATGTCCGGCTGGCTGCTGCTCGGGATTCCCGGGCTGGCGTGGTCGGCGGGGCTGTCGTCGGTCTGGGTGCTCGTCGGCACGGCGGGTGGGGCGATCGTCCAATGGCTCATCTTCGCACGGCCGTTCATGGAGGGCCGCAAGGAGACGGGAGCGATCACGCCGATCGGGCTCCTCGCGGAAAAGATGCCGACCGACTCCCCGATCGTGCGCCTGCTGCCGGCGCTGGTGACGTTTCTGTTCTACATGGGCTACGTCGGTTCGCAGTTCCTCGCCGGCGGGAAGATCCTGGAGCAGATCTTCGGAATCGCACCGTTGACTGGACTCCTGATCGTCGCGGCGCTGATCATCCTCTACTCGCTCGCGGGCGGGTTCCTCGCGGTTGTCTGGACCGACGCGATGCAGGCACTCCTGATGATCTTCACGCTGATCGTGCTGCCTGGCGTCCTGCTCGCGGGGGTCATCACTGATCCCAATCAGTCGCTGATGGGTGGGCTTGCGGCCTCGGGCGGCGGCCGAGCGTCGTGGTTCGGCGGCAAGAGCGGTGCGGCGGCGCTCGTCCTGCTCGGCGCGAACCTGAGCTGGCTCTTCGCGTACTTCGGTGGCTATCCCCACCTGAACGTCAGGATGATGGCACTCCGCAGCGATCGGGATCGCCGGACGGCGATCGTCGTGGCGTCGGTCTGGGGCGTGCTGACCGCCATCGGTGCGGTGCTCCTCGGGCTCCTGACGCGCGTCCTCCACGGCGCACCCCAGACGGTCGTGACCGACCGCGAGATGGTGCTACCGTTCATGGTGCTCGAACACACTCCCGGATTGCTCGGCGGAGTGTTGCTCGCTGGCGCGCTCGCCGCGATGATGTCGACGGCGGACTCCCAGCTCGTCGTGGCGAGCTCCGCCGCCGCACAGGACGTGTACAACAAGGTCGTCACGAAGAACCGCGAGTTCAGCGAGGCGACTCGACTCCGGATCTCCCGGATCGCGACGCTGCTCGTCGGCATCGTCGGCCTCGTGATCGCGGCCTCGGTCCAAAACCTCGTCTATACGCTGGTGAGTTACTCCTCGACCGGGCTGTTCTCGGCGTTCGGCCCGGCGTTCACGCTGCTGTTCTTCTGGCAGGACCGGTTCTCGAAGGCGGGACTCGTCGCCGCGTTCGTTGCCGGTCCGGCCGCCACGGTCCTGTGGGTCTCACTCGGGATGACGTCGATCGTCACCGTCCGGATCATCGCCCCGCCCATCGGCTTCGCGGCCGCGATCGCCGCCTCGTTGCTCTGGCCGCGCGAGAAGCCGACCGAGGCGACCACCGGGACGCCGGCCGCCCAGGACTGATCCCCACACCGCCGGCCGACACCCGACTGCCGGGGAGCGCACCCATCCAAACCTTCATTAAGAGGGCTGTCGAACCGGCGACTGCACACCATGAGTCAGCAGCTCAGCGAGCCGTCGCAACACTACGTCGACGGCGAATGGACCGACGGCGAGGGGACCGAAACGTTCGAGAGCACCAACCCGGCGACGGGCGAGACGCTCGGCGAGTTCCAGCGTGGGACGGACGCCGACGTCGATCAGGCGCTCGCGGCCGCCGACGAGGCCTTCGAGGAGTGGAGCGCGCTGTCGTACATCGACCGCGCGGAGTACCTCTGGGACATCTACCACGAGCTCAAGGACCGTCACGACGAGCTCGGCGAAGTCATCACCAAGGAGTGCGGGAAGGAGATCTCCGAGGGGAAAGCCGACGTGACCGAGGCGTGGCATATGGTCGAGTGGGCGGCGGGCAACGCTCGCCATCCCCACGGCGACGTCGTGCCGTCCGAAATCCCTGGCAAGGACGCCTACATGCGTCGGAGCCCTCGTGGCGTCGTGGGCTGCATCACGCCGTGGAACTTCCCGGTCGCAGTCCCGTTCTGGCACATGGCGGTCACGCTGGTCGAAGGCAACACCGTCGTCTGGAAACCCGCCGAACAAGTGCCGTGGTGCGGGCAGGTCATCGCCGAGATGTTCGCGGAGAGCGGCATCCCCGACGGCGTGTTCAACATGGTCCAGGGCTACGGCGACGCCGGCGAGGCCATCGTTGACGACGACCGCGTGGACACCGTGCTGTTCACCGGGTCGGCAGACGTCGGTCAGGAGATCGCCTCTACTGTTGGTAGCGAGCCCGGAAAACTTGCGGCGTGTGAGATGGGTGGCAAGAACGGCATCGTCGTCACCAGCGAAGCCGACCTCGACACCGCAGTTCACTCCGCGGTGATGAGCTCGTTCAAAACCACCGGACAGCGCTGCGTATCGAGCGAACGGCTCCTCGTCCACGAGGATCGCTACGACGAGTTCAAAGAACGCTTCGTCGACGCCGCAGAGGACGTTGCGGTCGGCGATCCCCTCGAAGAAGACACGTTCATGGGGCCGCTGATCGAGCCCGATCACCAAGAGAAGGTCACCGACTACAACGACCTCGCACGCGACGAGGACGTCAACGTGCTCGTCGACCGCGCGGACCTCGACGACGAGGAGATTCCGGCGGGTCACGATGAGGGTCACTGGATCGGGCCGTTCGTCTACGAGGCCGATCCCGAAGACGACCTCCGCGTGACTCACGAGGAGGTCTTCGGCCCCCACGTCGCTCTCCTGAAATACTCCGGTGACATCGAGGAGGCCGTCGAACTCCACAACGACACCGAGTACGGGCTCGCGGGCGCGATCATCTCCGAGGACTACCGCGAGATCAACTACTTCCGCGACAACGCCGAAGTCGGGCTGGCGTACGGCAATCTGCCGTGTATCGGTGCCGAGGTCCAGCTGCCCTTTGGCGGCGTCAAGAAGTCGGGCAACGGCTACCCCAGCGCACGCGAGGTCATCGAGGCCGTCACCGAGCGCACCGCGTGGACGCTCAACAACTCGGAGGGTATTCAGATGGCACAGGGACTGTCGGCCGACATCCTGACCGACGAAGACTGAGCGCCGACGAGGAGTTCTCCGTCCGTCGTTTTCCGATTCGCGCTCCACGCTGGAGCAACAGAACGACTAAGTGGCGGGCGACCACGGTTTCGACTGCTATGAGTCTCGACGTGGCGGACGACGTGGCACTGGTGACAGCATCGAGCAGCGGTCTCGGGCGTGCCTCGGCAGCGGTGCTCGCCGAGGAGGACGCGAACGTGGTGCTCAACGGCCGGGACGAGGACCGACTCGACGAGGCCGTCGCGGAGCTCGACGCGCTCGGCGAGGGCAGCGTGGTCGGCGTCGTTGGCGATCTCACTCGAAAGGAGGACGTCGAAGCGCTCGTGACGGCGACCGTCGAGGAGTTCGGCGGACTCGATCATCTCGTGACCAGCGCTGGCGGACCACCGAGCGGCCCGTTCATGGAGACCGACGACGAGGACTGGTATCACGCGTTCGACCTCCTCGTGATGAGCGTGGTTCGATTGGTCCGCGAGGCCGCTCCGCACCTCCAAGACGGCGACGGCGGCACGATCGTCACCATCGCCTCCCGAAGCGTCAAGGAGGCCATCGACTCGCTGGTGCTCTCGAACTCGGTCCGGATGAGCGTCGTCGGACTCGAAAAGACGCTCTCGAAGGAGCTCGCCCCGGAGGTCCGGGCGAACGCGGTGCTGCCCGGCCCGCACGAGACGAGCCGGATCGAGGAGCTCGTCGAGCAGTCGGTCGAGCGCGGCGAGTACGACTCCTACGAGGAGGGCCTCGCCGCACGCGCCGAAGGAATCCCGCTCGAACGCATCGGCGAACCCCGGGAGCTCGGCGAGGTCGTCGCCTTCCTCTGCTCGCCCCGGTCGAGCTATCTCAACGGCGTCTCGATCCCGATCGACGGCGGTGCGGGTGCTGCGAACCTCTGATCGGGGATCGCCGATCGACCGTCGCTCGGTCGCCCGTCGATCGATGACCCGTCGCTCGATCACCCGTCGATCGGTGAGCCGTTCGGCTGCTCGTTCGAGCGGCAGCCGGTACCGTGGTCGGGTCCACAATATTCAATAGTGATGGGAACGATGCGTTGACGAAGCACATGAGAAACGTTGATTTCGCCGCGGCGGAGACGTACGAGCCGGACGAGGGCTGGCGTCGAGTCTCACTCGCCGGCAGCGACCAGTTCACCTTCGAGTGGTTCGAGAAGCCGCCGGGCCACTCCTCGCCGATGCACGACCACGAGAACGAGCAGGTCTGCGTCGTGCTGGAGGGTGAAATCACCGTCCACACCGAGGAGGATTCGGCGACGCTCGAACGCTTCGACTCGGTCCACCTCGAAGCGTGGGAGTCCCACCGGGTCGAGAACACCGGCGACGAGCGGGCGGTCGCCATCGACGTCTTCGCTCCGGGTCGTAGCTTCGACTTCTGGACCGACCGCGAGGAGTGACGGCTCCGCGCCGACCGCGATCGCAGTTTTCGAATGGCGGTCGGCTTACAACTCAGCCCGATCGAGGGCGTCGTCGACCGACCGGTCGTCGTGGACCACGGCTGTGACCGCGCGCGTCATCGCTTCGGGATCGTCGTGCTGGAAGACCGTTCGCCCGATCGAGACGCCAGCCGCACCCGCGTCCATCGCCCCGCGGACGTTTTCGAGCGTCGCTTCGTTCCCTTCGGGATCGCCGCCGGCCATGATGACGGGGAGGCTCGTCGCCTCGGTCACACGTTCGTAGCTCGCCGCGTCGCCGCTGTAGGCCGTCTTCGCCACGTCCGCGCCGGCCTCCTCCGCGAGCCGTACCGCGTGGGCGAGGCGCTCGGGATCACTCTCGTCGACCCCCGGGCCACGGGCGTAGGTCATCGCGAGCACCGGCATTCCGTACTCGGCGGCGGTTCGCGTGACCTGCGCGAGCTGTTCGAGCTGCTGCGGTTCGGAGTCGCTCCCGACGTTGACGTGGAGCGAGACCGCGTCCGCACCCGCACGGATGGCCTCGGTGACCGTTCCGGTGAGTCGCTTGTCGTTGGTGTCCGGCCCCGTCGCGGTCGACGCGTTCAGGTGGACGATGTAGCCGGCCCCGTTCTTGTTGGGGTGGACCCGCGGCGCGATCCCTTTCTGGGTCAGCACGCTGTCCGCGCCACCGCGGGTCACCGCGTCGATCGTTTCCTCGATCCGGCGGAGGCCGTCGACCGCGCCGAGCGTGATCCCGTGATCCATCGGCACGTTCACGATGCGTCCGTCTGTCCCGATCCTGTCGAGTCGCGCAGTAACGCCGACTGTCATCGATTGTCTCACCGTGCTGTTCCCTATAAGTTGTTCCGGCTCGGACCGACGATCCACTTTCGTGGTGAACTGTGATCCACGGCCGGAACCGAACCAACCGCGATATCGATTAGAGAAAAGCACTCGATATCTGTCTGTACGACTCTCGCGAAGGCCAGCGATCGATATCTCGACCGTTCACTATCGAGCGGTTTCGATGGGAGCATCGAACCGTGACGAGAGGGGGACGAAGCGTGGTACTGAACAGTTATGATCGGACTCTATCGGTGTACTCTACTCACGATCCACGACTATTTCTGCCAGTACCCGAGCTGATGTACCGATTCCAAACCTAGAAAAGAGGGAAGCGAAGCAATTCGAATCGACTATTTGGGATGTGGCCGTCGACATGCCGTCGCTTGGACACGGCTGCTGACCATCGTCACGAGTGTACCTATATCTGTTCGACCTTGATCGTGTCTCGTGTTGAAATGCGGTTTCGTACTCCCATTTCGATATCATCGGGGTGGCCACTGACCACGATGCCCAATGCGGTCTCGAAACACCGGGAATCTCTTTCTGATGGGTGTTGGGTGCTGATCGGTCGTCGCTCGTGACGGGGTGACGATCGGAGCAGTGCGTCGGCGTGCCGTGTTCCGAGCAAACCGCAAGGCACAGTATCCGCGCTCGAATCACTTCGGGTATGACACTCGGCGTCGCCTCGGTCCTCCGCGAGTCGCTCCGGCGGCTGGCGACCGGACCGGCGTTGCTCCTCCTCCTCGCGTTCGCCGTCGTCCAGACACTTGTTGCGCTGCTCGCAGGGCCGGTCTATCGCATCGTGCCCGACGCGGTGCTCTCCGGATCCGGCGACCCGTTCACGCTCACGCTCGATCCCGTTCCGGTGATCGGGCTCGCAGTCGTCTGTGTGGTCGCGGGCTACGTCGGGCTGGTCACGATCAGGGTGTTCGCGACTCGGTGGGGGGTCGTCGAGCGCGAGCATCTGACTCGCGGGGTCGCGCCGGCGCTCGCGAACTGGCTCGTCGGCGCGCTCGTCGTGGCCGTCCTCGTCGCGATCGGCCTCGTCGTCCTGATTGTACCTGGCGTGTTCGTCCTCGGCGCACTCCTGCTCGCGCTGCCGTTCGTCGCGGTCGAGGACGCGAACGCTGCGTCCGCACTCCGGCGGAGCTGGGCGGCCACCGACGGCCACCGGACGACGCTGCTCGGGATCGCGATCGCCGTGCTGCTGATCGATGCGGTCCTGTTTGCCGTCTCGGTGGTTCTCGCGACTGCACTCACCGGGTCGCTCGCGCCGCTCGGGCTGTTCGCCGGGGCGATCGCGGTCGCGATCGCGTTCGTCCTGCTCTGGATCGCGATGGCGCGCACCTACGCGAGCCTCGACGGCGCGTCTGCCTGACTCGATCTCGGCCGATCACGTCACCGCACGTCGTCTCACTCCACCGTGTCGTACACCGCCGCGAGCGCGTCGACCGCGCGCTCAACACTCATCGATTCACGCTGTGAGAGGCAGTTTTCGGCCAGCCGATCGCGGTCGGCGAGCGCGCGATCGAGCGCAGCGCGAAAGCCCGCGACGTCGCCGCGGTCGTAGTGATAGCCCGTCACGCCGTCATCGATGGTTTCGACGAGCGCGCCCGCCTCGACACCGACTACGGGCGTCCCGCAGGCCATCGCTTCGAGCGCGACGAGGCCCTGCGTCTCGACCGGACTCGGAAAGCCGAACACGTCGAGCGCGGAGTAAAACGATGGGAGCTCGTCACGGTCGAGAAAGCCGAGAAAGCGAACGTCGACGTCGCGTTCGGCGACCTCGGCTTCGAGCGTTTGACGTGCGGGACCGTCGCCACCGAACACCAGTGTGACATCGGTGCCATCGACCGCTGCCACGAGATCCGAGAGCTGCTTCTCGAAGCCGTGACGACCGGTGTAGCCGATGAGGAGTCGCTCTCCCGCCGCGGGGAGATCGTGGCGCTCGCGGAACGCTGCGGTGTCGGTCGGCGAGAACCGATCGATGTCGATCCCGTTGGTGACTACGGACACGGGCCCGATACCGCGCGCTTCGAGCGCTGTTTTGGTCGTGTCGCTCGGCGCGATCACCCGGTCGGCGCGGTCGAGAAACCACCGCTCGTAGGCGTTGCCCGCGCGCGCGACGCCGTTCATCAGCCACCCTTCCGCGAGATAGCCGGCGTACTCCGCCGCGGGCGTGTGATACGACGCGACGAGTGGCCGGTCGGTCCGGCGGGCGAGTCGGAGTCCGGCGAGGCCGACACCGAACGGGGTGTGTGCGTGGACGATCTCTGCCTCGCGAACGTCCTCCGGCACCGTCGGCGCACCGATCCGGTACCCATCGTAGAACGGAAAGGAGACGCTTCGAACGGGGTATTCGCTCGTCTCGGGATCGTGGTCGCTGTCGGGATAGATCACGTCCATCCGGCCGCCCCGCTCGCTCCAGTGCTCGCGCCACGCCCTGATGGTGTACGTGACGCCGTTCACCGTCGGGAGGTAGGTGTCGGTGAACGCGGCGACGTGTGGTGGCATCCCCGGACGGTTCTGGGAGGGAGCAGTAAGCCGTTGTGACTTCGGCGTCGGTAACGCCGTGTCCGTCCCGTCTGAAATAGTTTATCGATTTGACAAGTGTGGGCTGCTGGGTTCGTTGCAGAGTGAAAACACCGCTCCTGGCGTGAGCGCGACAACGAGAACGACGAGGCCGAGAGCGAGCTTACCGAACTCCGCAAGGAGATCCGTACTCTCCATTGGCTTCGTCCAACGCTGGGGATCTGAAATTGATTGTGGCTTCTCCGGAACACGTCCAACCGCTCCTGATTTCGGACTCGGAACTATTGCACTCCGTGTAAGACGGGCCCGTATTGCGAGACGGAACTAGCCGTGTCAGGAGCGCGTGCTTTGGAACGCGGACAGAACGCTCGGTCTCTCGGGTCCCATATCTTTCCTCACGGGTTGGGATAGCCGGCTTTCAGCGAGTCTGCAACCACGTGACTGGTGACGGGGCCGGAGGGGTCTATTCGTCGAGCAGGTCGATGTGGTTTTCAGTCGGTGGAAGTCGTTCCGCGAGTCGTTCCTCTCCGTAGAAGTTCGCGACCCAGAGCGCTGGAACCGTCCAGACAGCCAGTGTGACGAGCTGCATCGCGAGAATCGGCGTACTCGAAGTGGCGAGTCCGGTTTGGATACCGGCACTGAGTACGGTGGCAATCAAGACGCTTCCGTTCGTACTGTTGTAGATGTATGTGAGGAGAACGGAGAAAACGATCACTGCCGGCACGTACACGAACATCGAGAACGTAGAGAGGACTGAACCCGGGAACAGCAACTGTGGTAGGCTCCAGACCGCCCACGCAACACCGAGAACGACGCTCGCGACCAGCGCGTTGAATCGCCGCTGGAGCCGTGGAAGCGCGAACCCACGGAACCCTGCTTCGAGACCGAATGCAGTGATAACGAAACTGATGAAAACGGGGGCGTATCCGGGAGCGGTGCGAAACGGGTTCTGCCACGGTGCGTTGATGAGCAACGCCGAGGCGATTACGACGCCGACACTGCAAAGCAACGGAAGCAACAGCGCGAACCCATACCAGTATGGAGCGACTCGCCAGCGGCCGATCTGGCTCGCCCACGACCGGAGATCACCACCAGCGAGCCAAACGAGAACTACCGCAGCGAACAAGGGGCCAAAATGTGGGACGAAACCGAAGAGATAGAACACGAAGCCCAAACCGAAGGAGACGAACGGCTGATACGGTACGACGAGCTGCAAGCCCCACAGCGACCACGAAACCCCGACACTCAACAAAAAGAAGCTCACAACCGGACGATTCCGTACGGTTCGACGTAACTCGTTCATCTGCTCTCAATCGAAGGCCGAGCGTAATAATCGTGGGGGGCATGACTATCGCTCGTATTCGGTTCAGCCCTTTGTCGAGCGATTCGACCCCTACGTTTCTGCACTGACAACTCCACAGAGCTCCTCACGGTTCCTTCACGCCGGAGCGCTGCTGGCTCGCGCCGAACACCGGTGACACCCACTGCGAGCGAATGCGACAGCTGCTCGCCACCCATCCGGTGCTGGCTGCCCCGAGCGGTGGCTCACATTCTCCGACCGTTCCAAACGACTCGAACGCCGACCCATCGAACGTCGGTGAAGCTGGAGGTGAGAACCGCGAGCCAGCGGCGTGGCTCCGGAGTCGGGGACCGGCCTGATCGATCCGATCGCTCGTCGACTTCCGTCGAGCCGGAATCCTCGTGGTTTCACGCGATCGTCCTGATCCGGTCGTCGTGGTCGCCGTTGCCGTGTCGTGTCGGGAGTGGCTACTGTCCCACGAGGTCGCGGTAGATCGACGAGAGCTCTTCACCGACCCGCTTCAGACTGTGTTCGGCGGCGGTTTCGCGCGCGTTCGTGCCGAGGCGCTCGCGGAGCGCACGGTCGTCGGCGAGGCGATCGATCGCCGCGCGGAACTCCGCTTCACTACCGCATTTCAGGCAGTCCTCGCCGTGGGTGAAGAACTCCTCGAACACCGGTATGTCGCTGATGACGACCGGTTTGCCACACGCCATCGCCTCCAGCACGACGAGGCCCTGATTCTCGTCTTTCGTCGGGAAACAGAACACGTCGCCAGCGCCGAACGCGCCGCGCTTGTCGTCGACCCACCCGGTGAAGGTGACGTTCTCGGGAGGGTCGCTCGTCCAGCGCTTCACCACCGGCGAGCCGTGCGGTCCCGTATCATAGGCCCCGAACCACGCGAACTCGTGGTCGGTGGCCTCTGCCAGCCGGCAGAACGTCGTGAGGCCCTTGCGTTCGAAGACGCTGCCAACCGCAAAGACGACCGTGCCGTCGAGATCGTACCGATCGCGGTACTCCTCGCGCAGCGATTCGTGGCCCGTGAGCGCGTCGCGGTCGACGCCGTTAGTGATGGTTCTGATGGGTGCGTCCACGGGGTAGTCTTCGAGCAAGCCCTTCGTGTACTGACTCGGACACAGCACGAGGTCGGCCAGCGAGTAAAACCACCGGAGGTAGCGGCCGAGTGCGGGGGCGACCTGCGAGGAAAACCGAAACGACTCGCCGAAGTCCTCGGCGGTCATGTGGGCGTGGAGTACCAGCGGAGTACCGGATCTCCGGGCGTGACGCGCGACCGCGAGGCTCCCTGGACCGGGCGCGTGACAGTGTGCGAGGTCGTACTCGGCAAAACACCCCTTGCCCGACGCGAACGACTTCGCGGCCGCGGGGAGGTCCCCACCGCGCCACGGCGACGTCACGACCGCGATGTCGGTGGCGTCGAGCGCCTGGCGCTGCTGGGCGGCGGCGGTGGCCCAGCCGCTACGCTGGAGTGGTCCTTCGAGTTCGAGGTAGTTGAGCGCGCGCACATCCGAGGCGTGACGGCGGGCCGAATAACTCCACCGGAACGCGAAGGCAAGACCGATGTACGCCGGCGGTGAATCCCCGGCCGAACGGCTCCGACCGCAACGATGACTCTCGCCGACGAACGTATCGAACGTCTCCACGCGCTCGCCGCCGACGCCGCGAGCGCTGGCCACGACGATCGCGCGCGGGAGTACGTCCGCCTCGCGCGCCGGGTCGCCGAACGGAACCGTCGGTCGCTACCCCGCCGGTTCAAGCGCTTCTCGTGTGACGCCTGCGACGCCTACCTCCGGCCGGGGCGGAACTGTCGGGTCAGGACCCAGGACGGCCACGTGGTCATCACGTGTGATTGCGGTTCGCAGGCACGCTACCCGTATAGATAGGCTTACGTCCGCCGGGTGACGACGGCCGGCTATGACAAAGGACGAGCGAACGCTCAAGAAGCGTGCGCAGACCACCGACGCCACGCTCCGAGTCGGGAAAGGCGGTGTCGACGCGGTTGCTGACGAACTCGAAAGCCAGCTCCGCGATCGCGATCTCGTGAAGGTGAAGTTCCTCCGCGCGGCGCGCGGCGGGACGACGACCGACGAGCTGGCCGACCGGCTCGCGGCCCAGGCCGGGGCCGACGTGATCGAGACACGAGGCAACACCGCAACGTACTATTGATGCGTGCTGGCGTGTCGGGATGGCTGTTGCAGTTGGGACAGTCGGCAGGCGACGGGACCGACGGGAACACGACCGGGAACGTCACCGTCGAGGGGATCGGGCCGGTCGGTCAGCTGCTGCGCGAGTTCGGTATTCCGTACCCGAAACTTCTCGGTGCGGCGATCTCGTTCGTGGTCGCGCTGTTCGTGACCTACGCGCTCGGCCGAGCGATCGTCGTTCCGCTGTTCGGCCGGGCGCTCGACCGTCGTGGTCTCGATGCCCACGAGCGAAAGCCGATCCAGCGACTCCTGAAAATCCTGCTCTTCTTCGTCGCGCTCGCGATCGCGTTCAAGGCCGCTCGCCTTAGCGGCTTTCTGACGTCGATCACGGCGATCGCGGCGGCCGGAACGCTGGCGATCGGGTTTGCGCTCCAGGACACCCTTGCGAACTTCGTCGCGGGGGCGTTCATCTACGCCGATCGGCCGTTCCGGATCGGCGACTGGATCGAATGGCCCGGCGGGAGCGGAACCTACGCCGGCGTGGTCGAGGACATCACGTTCCGTGTCACACGGGTCAGAACCTTCGACAACGAACTCCTCACGGTGCCGAACGCGGTGCTCACTGGCGGCGTGATCAAGAACCCGGTGGCAAGCGAGGAGCTCCGTCTCCAGTTCACCTTCGGCATCGGCTACGAGGACGATATCCAGACAGCGACCGACATCATCGTCGAGGAGGCCGAGAAACATCCCGATATCCTCGACGATCCCACGCCCACGGTGCGGCTGAGCACCGACAGCGCGCTCGCGGATTCGTACGTCGGGCTCACCTCGCGCTTCTGGATCGCCGATCCGAACCGAGCGGACTTCCTGAAGATCCGCGGCGAGTACGTGACAGCGGTCAAGAAACGCTTCGACGACGCCGGGATCGACATCCCATTCCCACAGGTCGATCTCTCGGGCACCGTCGATGTCGAAAACGGCTCACGGTTCGAGTAGGGCCTACGGTTCGAGTGGAGCGATCGGGCGTGCGGCGTTCGTCGGCGTTCGTCGGCGCGTCAGTCGTCGCAGACGACCGGTTCGGCGCAGGCGTCCGGGGACGTCTCGGCCGTGATCTCGTAGAGGTTCTGTCTGGCGTCGGCGAAGTAGACGTCCTCGTCGACCACTTCGATCCCTTCGAGACGTTCGAGGGCGTACCGGACGGTACGGGCCGAGAGCATCGACTCCTCGACGATCCCCTTCTGGGTCAGCGCGCCGTTGTATTCGAGTACCTTGTAGACCAGCTTCGCGCTCGGCGGGAGATCGACCAGCCCCTCCGCATCGGTTTCACTCATTGCCGAAACGCACGCACGCGACGTGCATAAAGGTGCGGTCCGGGCGACGGAAACGCCGCACTGATGGCCGTATTCGCGGTTCGACGAGAGCGAACGGCTTTTGAGCGCGCGTCGCCGAGTCGATGTATGTCGACCGAGACCGTAGACGAGCGGGCCGGTCATCGCCGGAGTCTGACGGTCCTTTCCCTCACGACGCTTTCCGGTATCGCGGCCGCGCTCGTCTCCGCGACGCTCGCAAGCGCCGCGACGGACACCATCGGGCTCTATCCGCTCGCCGGCGCGATCGTTCTCCAGCTACCGCTGTTGCGCCTCCTCGGCGTCGATGTCGAGGACTTCGGCGTGAAAGACAACCTCTACGTCGCGTTCATGACGTTCTCGCTGTGGTTCGTGACGTGGGCGATCCTCCTGACGACCGGGGCCTCGCTGTAATGGCCGACGATTCGATCGCGGTGGTCGATCTCGATAGCTGCCAGCCCGACCGGTGTAACTACGAGTGTGCGAACTACTGCCCGCCCAACCGCACCGGCAAGGAGTGTATCACCACTCGGGGCGAGGACGCCGACGAGGGCGATCCCGATCAGATCCGGATCTCCGAGGAGATCTGTCTCGGCGAGACCTGCGGGATCTGCGTCGAGAAATGCCCCTTCGACGCGATCGAGATCATCAACCTTCCTCAGGAACTCGAAGACGATCCCGTCCATCGCTACGGCGACAACGCCTTCTCGCTCTACGGGCTGCCTGCCCCTCAGGAGGGCCGCGTGACCGGAATTCTGGGACCGAACGGGATCGGGAAGACCACCGCCGTCCGCATCCTCGCCGACGAGATCACGCCGAACCTCGGCCAGTGGGACGACGAACCCGAATGGGACGCGGTGATGGACGAGTATCGTGGTACCGAACTCCAGAACTACCTCGAAGAGCTCCAGGAGGGATCGGTGACGGTCGCGCGCAAACCACAGTACGTCGACCGGATCCCCGATCGTTTCGACGGCAACACCCGCGAACTCCTCGAACACACCGACGAGCGTGGCGTCCTCGACGACCTCGTCGAACGGCTCTCGATCGGACCGGTGATGGACCAGCCGATCGACTCCATCTCCGGGGGCGAGCTCCAGCGGGTCGCGCTCGCGGCGACGCTCGCTCGCGAGGCCGACTTCTACTTCCTCGACGAGATCACGCCGTATCTCGACATCGGTCAGCGGATGACCGCCGCGCGACTGATCGGCGAGCTCACCGGAACGGATCGGTCGGTGCTCGTGGTCGAACACGACCTCGCGATCCTCGACCTTCTCGCCGATTCGCTCCACGTCGCCTACGGCGAACCCGGAGCCTACGGCGTTGTCACCGGCCCGAAATCGGTGAAAAACGGGATCAACGAGTATCTCGCGGGCTATCTCGAAAACGAGAACATGCGAATCCGCCCGAACGCCATCGAGTTCGAGGAACACGCCCCGCGGACCGCGGCCGCGAGCAGCCCCTTAGTGGAGTACCCCGACCTCACGAAATCCTACGGCGACGGCGAGTTTTCCTTGACTATCGAGGGCGGCACGATCAACGAGAACGAGGTGCTCGGCGTGGTCGGGCCCAACGGGATCGGGAAATCGACCTTCGCGGAGCTTCTCGCGGGAGAGCTCGAACCCGACGAGGGCAGCGTCGACGCTCGACTGGACGTCGCGTACAAACCCCAGTACATCGAGATCGACCAGCCGATGCGGGTCGACGCCTTTCTCTCCTCGATCACGAACGACTTCGGGAGCTCCTACTGGGACACCGAGATCGCCCAGCCGCTCCAGCTCGAACGCATCATGGAGCAGAACCTCACCGACCTCTCGGGCGGGGAGCGCCAGCGCGTCGCGATCGCGGCCTGCCTTTCCGAGGACGCCGACCTCTACGTGCTCGACGAGCCATCGGCCCACATGGACGTCGAGCAGCGCGTTCAGGCCACCTCGGCCATCCGGCGGTACACCGAGAACCACGACGCTACGGCGCTCGTGATCGACCACGACATCTACATGATCGACCTGCTCGCCGACCGACTCCTGGTGTTCGATGGCGAGCCCGCCGCATCCGGCCATGCCGGCACGCCCGTCGGGATGCGCGAGGGGATGAACAGCTTCCTCGCCGATCTCGACGTCACCTTCCGGCGCGACGAGCGCGTCGGTCGGCCGCGGATCAACAAGCCTGGCAGCCAGCTCGACCGCGAGCAGAAACGGCAGGGCGAGTACTACTACGCGCCCTGAACTGCCCGAAGCGCGGCTCGAACAGCACCAGCGGACAGGCGTGTCTTGCTCTACGAACTATCGGTGTGATCCGTGGTTTTGTGCGGATGTTCCTCTGTAGTTGGAAAATACAGCGTGCGAGATGCACACAGCGTGTCTCAGCCACGGAACAACTGTGCATTTCTTCTCTCGGTTCACCAACCCTTGAACCGAGCGTCTTCTCGCTCCATGAACGACTCCGGAGAGGGAATGTCGTCAATATCTCTGTTTAGCACGTCGAGTACTTCGTCGGCTTGGAACTCTTGATAGCGTTCTTTTCCAGTTCGTTCCCAGAGCAAACCATCTTCTTCGAGAGTCCCAACGGCGCTGTTCGCTGCTGGAGGGGTCATGTCGATTAGCTCGGCAGCTCGATTTATACTGAATACTGGCTCGGTAAAGATCACTTCCACAAGTCTCTGTACAGAGAGTGCCGCATCCTCGTACTTTTCCTTGTAGCGGTTTCGGAGACGGAGCAGAAGTTTCGCACGGATGAACGCTTCGTCGGCTTGGATTTTCAACCCGTTGAGGAAGAATTCTAGCCACTCGCTCCATACTCCTTCTTCGTTGACTCTCAAGAGCAGTTCGGTGTACTCATCGCGGTTCCGTCGGATGTACGAACTGAGATAGAACAGTGGGTGTAGTAGGACATCTTCTGCCATCAGCAACAGTATGATCAGGAGACGGCCGACGCGACCGTTGCCATCGACGAACGGGTGGATGGTTTCGATCTGATAGTGAAGAATTCCAATATCGATCAGGTCTGGATAGTCCCCATCGGACTGGAGATAGTCCTCGAAATCCTTCATCCGCGATACCGCAATGTCTGCTTTCGGTGGAACAAACCGAACTCGTGTTCCGTATCCGTTTGTTGATTCCTTGATCCATGCGTAGTTTGGCCGAAATTCTCCCGGGAGCGGGTCCTTATCGTCGGTACGCCCCTTTTCTATTACGTTAGCGTGGAGACTCCGAATCAGGTCCAGAGACAGGTTTTGGCGCGATCGACCGGTCTCCGCGAGCTGTTTTGCAGCGTCGTTTAGCGCCGATACGTAGTTTCTTGCTTCCCGAACGTCTTTCGAATCTTCGCCCTTGACGTACATGTCCGAGACAGTGACTCTCGTTCCTTCCACTTGCGAAGATTATTCGGCTTCTTTATAGACAAACAATCCAAAGACGGCCTCTGGGTCCTCGATCTCGCTCCAGAATCCATCCAGTCGACCGAGTGCGTGCATCGCTCGACCGTATGCCTGGATTACGTCTTTCGATAGATCGATCTTTGGCGGGAGTGCATCCGGTTTGTAGAACTTAGCGAAGGGGACACGAGCGCTTGAATCGACAGGCCGGTAGACCCCTGGCGCTGGTGTATCGATGAGGTATCCGTCTTTCATTGGAACCCAATTGCTTCCCCTAATGAAAAGACTAACCCAAATTCGTTTTCTCAGAACCCACAATCGGTGCTAGAGCGAACACACGGCGAAGGTGGTTTACTTAGATCGAGCGCGGCTAGTCGATGAACTCCATGACAGAGACACTTTGCTTAGCAGTAGCTAATAAAATCGATCATGAAATAGCATGCTGTGGTCAAAAAACGCCAGGTCGTATACTGAACACACCCTTCGAATCGGTCACGTTGACCCCCTCGAATTAATTAACTATAATGATGGAAAGCACGAACACATCTTCGAACCACTACAATCCACCGGCAAGCGCCGGAAGCCTCAAGCGAATCGAGTCGTAAACGCACGTGTATACATGGCCGAAACGGCGACCAAGCACGTTCGGGTGTCGGAGAAGACCTATGAGCGACTGAAACGCCGAAAGCGCGCCGAGGAGAGCTTTGATGACGTGCTCGAACGGCTGCTGGATGACGACCGGGACCTCCTGGCCGGGTTCGGCGCAGCGGCCGAGCGGGATGGGAAAATGGCGGACGTTCACGACGCTACCCGACGGGCATCCGCCGATCGGATCGAGCGTTTCGCTGCCGGCCGCGGTGACGAGGAGTGAGGGTTCTCGACGCCTCGTTTCTGATCGACTACGAACACGGGGTTGCAGCGACCAGGGAGTATCTGCTCGACCACGCCGACGAGGAGTTCGTCGTCCCTGCACCCGTCCACACCGAGTACCTGCTCGGAGCGGTCCACGTCGACGGCGGGACCGACCTGCCCGCTGCACGCGCCGAACTCGCGTGGGCAACCGTCCGACCCACGACCGAGCGGACGTCGAATCTCGCGAGCGAGGTCGCCGACGAAATCGATCCGCAGGGACCTCGTTTGACCGCTGTCGACGCGCTCGTCGCCGGCACCGGCCGCGAGCTCGGCGCGCCGGTGGTCGCCGGCGACGGCGATCTCACCCATCCCGAAACGAAGGCCGTCCTCGATGTCGACGAGTATCGCTGATCACACCGATACCCAGAAACGCTCACTGACGGCCGAAAACGGCCGTTTCACCACGTCTCTCCTTGGATAGCGTTTTCACATTTTCGGCCGTAGACGACGTATGCGAGCGTACAAAGCGAAGGCAGTCGAGCGCATCGAACTCCCCGATCGCGAGACGCGCGAGCGCCACCTCCGTGAGGCGGGCTACAACGCCTTCGAACTCGACGCCGATGCGGTGTTCGTCGATCTCCTGACCGACAGCGGGACCGGGGCGATGAGCGACGAGCAGTGGGCGGCGCTACACCGCGGTGACGAATCGTACGCCGGCAGCGAGAGTTTCCAGCACCTCGAATCCGCGGTCGAAGACGTGATGGGCTTTTCGCGCATCGTCCCTGCCCACCAGGGCCGCGGCGCGGAGAACGTCCTCTACGGCGCGCTGCTTGCGGAGGGCGATTACGTCCCGAACAACACCCACTTCGACACGACCCGAGCGCACATCGCGAACGCGGGTGGCGAGCCCGTCGACTGCCCGATCGAGAGCGAGTCGGGGGACGCATTCCAGGGAAACCTCGATGTCGATGCGGTTCGGGAGCTCGCGAGCGAGGTCGGCGCAGAGCGGATCCCCGCCGTCGTCGTCACGATCACGAACAACTCGCTGGCCGGACAGCCCGTCAGCATCGAGAACCTCCGTGCGGCGCGCACCGTCGCGAACGACCTCGACGCACGGCTCATCGTCGACGCCTGCCGGTTCGCCGAGAACGCCTACTTCGTCACGCAGCGTGAGGCCGAGTTCGAGGACGAAAGCGTCGCCGACGTGGCCCGCGAGCAGCTCGCGGTCGCCGACGCGATCGTGATGAGTGGGAAGAAGGACGGCCTCGCCAACGTTGGCGGGTTCGTCGGCGTGCGCGCGGACGACGACGAACTGTACGAACAGGCCCGACAGCGTGGAATTCTCTACGAGGGTTTCTCCACCTACGGCGGGATGGCGGGCCGCGATCTCGAAGCGATGGCGGTCGGGCTGCGCGAGGCGGTCGAGAAGCCCTACGTCGAATCGCGCGTCGAGCAGGTCGCCGAACTCGGTGAGTTGCTTCAGGAGGTCGGCGTGCCGATCCGCACGCCGACCGGCGGTCACGCGGTCTACGTCGACGCTGGCGCATTCCTGCCTGAAATTCCCCGCGAGGAGTTCCCGGGCCAGGCGCTCGTCTGCGCGCTCTACCGCGAGGGCGGCGTTCGTGGGGTCGAACTCGGCGAACTCGCCTTCCCCGGAACCGAACGAGACCAGCTCGTCCGGCTCTGCCTTCCCCGCCGGACGTATTTCCGGGACCATCTCGAACACGTCGCCGAGACGTTCGCGGCGGTCGCGGAGCGCCGCGATGAGCTCTCGGGGTACGAGATCGTCGACGAACCCGAAATGAAGGAACTGCGCCACTTCAGCGCCGAACTTCGACCGATCGAGTGAGAAAGACGGTGCGGTGAGTCGTCTACCGGGCGGTCAGTCGACGACCTGCTGGCAGTCGCCGCAGAGGTGCTGTCGTTTGACGTCGACCTCGCGTACCGTCGGCGAGAAGTTCATCACGCATCGGTCGTCGTCGCAGTGTTCGAGGCCGAGCGTGTGGCCGATCTCGTGGACGACTTCCTTCCGGACGCGCTCTGAGAAGACATCGTCCTCGGTGCGTTCGGAGCGGCCGCCGTCGGCGGGTGTCTGGAGCCGGTAGGTCGAGACCACGCTGCCGTTGCCCGAGAGGTAGGCGAGCCCGAACACGTAGTTGCGCCGGCGGTAGAAGAGATCCTGGGTGGTGAGAGCGATGTTCTTCTCGGCCGCGCCGACCCGACCCGCGAGTTCGATGAACGCCTCGGCACGGTACTGCCCGCGGCCCTCGTCGTAGGCGTCAGCCGGGAGCGAACGGGCGTCGTGGAGCGTGGCGTCGCAGTCGTAGACCGATCGGAGCCCGGCCGAGGCTGCCCGCGTGATCGACGCGGGGACGTCGCCGACCGGCACGATGTCGACGTGCATGCGAAGGGATTAGGACTCCCCAATCATAAACACCCCGACGTGAACCCCCTCACTCGCGCCCTCGCCGCGCGCCTCGCGGAGTTCGATCGGCTCGTCGAGGTCGGCGTCGGCACGCGAACCGGACTCGCCGGTGCGCTCGCCGACACGGGCGCGACCGTGACGGCGACTGATATCCGTTCGTGTTCGGTACCTGACGGCGTCGCGTTCGTCCGCGACGACGTGACTGACCCCACCCTCGAAACCTACGCCGACGCCGACGCGATCTACGCGCG
Organism: Halococcus sp. PRR34; assembly: GCF_028617175.1. NCBI lineage: Archaea > Methanobacteriati > Methanobacteriota > Halobacteria > Halobacteriales > Halococcaceae > Halococcus > Halococcus sp. PRR34. The sequence goes on from NZ_JAQJDA010000007.1 coordinate 101,857, forward strand.
CAACCTCCCGCCCGAACTCCACCGGCCGGCGCGCGATCTCGCACGAGAGGTCGATGCCTCGTTTCTGTTCACTACGCTCGGCGGCGAGTTCCCGACCGTGCCGACCGCGACCGAAACCCTCCCCGGCGGCACGCTGTTCCGGGCGACCGAGCGCGGCCCTGTCGGGAGCAGACGAGGCGAGAACGTACGGGCTCCCGACCGACGGGGCGCACGCGGCGACGCGGGGCGAGGACGGGGCGAGCGCGCATGAGAGGCGATGCGGTCGTGCTCGATGTCGACGGTGTGCTCGTGGACGTCGCTGACTCGTACCGCCGGGCGGTCGTCGAGTCGGTCGCGACGGTGTACGACGAGACCATCGAGAGGGACGATCTCCAGGCGTTCAAGGACGCCGGCGGGTTCAACGACGACTGGGAACTCACTCACGCGGTCGCGCTCCACGTCCTCGCGTCGCGCGAGGGCCTCGACATGACGATCGACGAGTTCACGGATCATATCGCGGGAACGGGCGGCGGGCTCGACGCCGCCGAGACGGTGGTCGCGGACAGTCTCGCACCCGCCGAACGCGAGCGCGTGCTCGCGACGTGGGGCCGCGACCGACTCCGCGATGTCTTCCAGCAGCGCTATCTCGGGCGCGAGCTCTACCGCGAACTCGAAGGCGGCGAGCCGGAGCCCGAAATCGCCGGTGAAGGATTCATCAACGATGAGCCCACCCTCGTCGATCCGGCGACGATCGACTGGCTGACGACCGATTTTTCGATCGGCGTCCTCACCGGCCGTCCGGCCGCCGAGGCCGACATCGCGCTCGACAGGGTGGGGCTCGACGTGTCCGACGACCATCGGTTCACGATGGACGACCCCGCGCCCGGCAAACCCGATCCGACGGCACTCGTCGCGCTCGCCGAGGCGTTCGACGCCCGGCGGACGGTCTTCGTCGGCGACACGCTCGACGACGTCCGGACGGCAACGAACGCGAACGAGACCGACCCCGACCGCGAATACCTCGGCGTGGGCGTGCTGACCGGTGGACTCACTGGCGAACGCGGCCGCGAGAAGTTCGACCGAGCGGGTGCGGAGGCTGTGGTCGAGACGGTGAACGATCTCGACGGACTGCTGGAGCCGACGTAATCGGCCATCCCTGCTTGGTGCGAGCCGGATTTCGAGCGGCGTCGTGAGCTTGCGGGTCACACCGTCGAAACACATATTCACCAATCAAACGGGACAATAGCATGGCGAAGTCGCGCTTTCGACAGTTCTTCACGATGTCGCTGGCTGTCGTGGCGCTCGAGTTCTTCCTCGGCGCGGTCCTCGCACTACCCGACCCGTTCACACAGCTCTACTACACGATCCCGGTTTTGGTGGTCGGCATTCCGTACTCGTACTGGCGTGTCTATCGCGACGAGGGCGGCGGACACCCGATCGACCACGGGTGACGCTCGCAACGCTTATTCGCCACACGGAGAAGGGTACGCCATGCGGATCGCACTCCTCGGCGGCACGGGCGACATCGGCGAAGGGCTCGCACTACGATCGACGCGCGACACCGACCACGAGATCGTCGTCGGCTCGCGCGATCCCGAGAAGGCCCGCGATCGCGCCGCGGTCTACGAGGACGAACTCGCGGGTCGCGGCATCGACGCGAAGGTAAACGGGTTCGCGAACCCGATGGCGGCCGATCGTGCGGACGTCGCGGTCGCGTGCGTTCCGGCCTATCACCTCGCCGACACCGTCGAGGCGGTCGCGGATTCGCTCGACGACACCATCCTCGTGAGCCCCGCGGTCGGGATGCAGCGCGACGAGGGCGGGATGCACTACAACCCGCCAGGCGTCGGGAGCGTGACCGCGCTCGCAGCCGACGCCGCGCCCGAGGATGTCCCAGTCGTGGGCGCGTTCCACGGCCTCGCCGCCGGTCGGCTCGCGGACCTCGATTCGGATCTCGGCTGGGACGTGCCCGTCGTCGGTGACGACGAGGCCGCGAAAGCCACCGTGACCGCGCTCGTCGACGCCATCGACGGGCTTCGCGGGCTTGACGCCGGCCCGCTCGCGGCCGCCCCCGAGGTCGAGAGCCTCACACCGCTGCTCATCAACGTCGCAGCCAACAACGAGGGTCTCGCTGACCTCGGCGTGAGGTTCGATTGAAACGGCTACTGCGCTACTGGGATCGATCGTCCGCTCAACTCCTTTCTATTCGCCGTTCTCCTGAGCGTCGACGACGGCGACACCAGCGAGGTTCACGATGTCTTTGACCTCGTCGCCGCGCTGGAGGACGTGAACGGGTTTGTCCATGCCGACCAGCATCGGGCCGATGGCGTCCGCACCACCCAGCCGCTGGAGCAGCTTGTAGCCGATGTTGCCGGCCTCCAGATTCGGGAACACGAGGACGTTCGCCGGCCCGTCGAGATCCGAGAAACCGTAGGTACCCTCCAGGATATCGTCGACGACGGCGGTGTCGGCCTGCATCTCGCCGTCGACCGGGAACTCCGCGCTGGGATCGTCGCGGAGCTGTTGTGCAGCATAGCGAGGCTTGCGAGTCCCTTCGTTGTCGACGCTACCGAAGTTCGAATACGACAGCAGGGCCGCCCGCGGCTCGACGTTGAACCGCCGGGCGAGGTCGGCGGTGTGGCGCGTGATCTCGGCGAGCACGTCCGCGTCGGGGTCCTGGTTGACGGTGGCGTCGGCACAGAACACCACCCGGTTTTTGAACGCCAGCATGTAGACTCCCGCTGCGTACTCGGCGTCGTCGGCGGTGCCGATCAGCTGGAGCGGCGGCCGGAGCGCCGACGGGTAGTCGTGCATTAGGCCGGTCAACATTGCGTCGGCGTCGCCCATCTCGACCATCACACTGCCGAGGTGGTTCTCGTCGCGGGCGAGGTCGGCCGCTTCGGTGCGGGTGACGCCCTTGCGCTTTCTGAGCTCGTGGATCCGATCGGCGTAGGATTCGAGGTCGTCTTCGTAGGGGTCGACGATCTCGGGCTCGAAGTCGAATCCCAGCGACTCCATCGTGGCCCAGATCTGGTCCCGGTCGCCGATGAGGACGGGCGTGGCGATGCCCTGCTCGGCGATCTGGTGGGCGGCACGGATCATCTTCTCGTCGTCGCCCTCGGCGAGGACCACCCGCTTGGGATCGGCCTTCGCTTTGTTGAGGACGACGCGCATCATCTCACGGGATTTGCCCAGCCTGGCTTCGAGCTCCTCGACGTACTCCGTGGTGTCGAGCTCCGTCCGGGCAGCACCGGAGTCCATCGCCGCCCGCGCCACCGCGGGCGTGACCTCGAAGAGGACGCGGGGATCGACGGGTTTCGGGATGATGTAGTCGGGGCCGTACTGAAGTGGTTGGTCGCCGTAGGCTTTCACCACCGCGTCGGGCACGTCCTGCTGGGCGAGCTCCGCGAGCGCCTCGGCGGCGGCGACCTTCATGGCTTCGTTGATCTCGGTGGCGCGGACGTCGAGCGCGCCCCGGAAGATGAAGGGGAAGCCCAGCACGTTGTTGACCTGGTTGGGGTAATCCGACCGGCCGGTCGCCATGATGACTGTATCGTCGCGGGCGGCTTTGGCCTGCTCGTAGCCGATCTCAGGGTCGGGGTTGGCCATCGCGAAGACGATGGGATCGCTCGCCATCGAGCGTACCATCTCCTCGTCGACGAGTCCGCCGATCGACAACCCGACAAAGACGTCCGCGCCCGCCATCGCGTCCGCGAGATCGCCCTCCGGAACGTCGCGAGCGAACTCGCGTTTGAACTCGTTGACGTCGCCATGCTGGGCGCGTTCTTCGGTGATGATCCCCGAGGAGTCACACATCGTGATGTTCTCCTTACGCGCACCGAGCGAGACGTAAAATCGTGCGGTGGCGATCGCGCTCGCGCCCGCTCCCGAGAAGACGATCTCCAACTCCTCGAGGTCTTTGTCGGCGATGTCGGCGGCGTTCAGCAGCGCCGCGCCGGAGATGATCGCCGTTCCATGTTGATCGTCGTGAAAGACGGGGATCGACATCGACTCTCGCAGGCTCTCCTCGATCTCGAAGCATTCGGGCGCGCTGATGTCTTCGAGATTGATGCCACCGAAGGTGGGCTCCATCGCTTCGACGGTTCGAATGATCTCCTGGGGGTCGGCCTCGTCGAGTTCGATGTCGAAGACGTCGATATCGGCGAAGCGTTTGAAAAGAACTCCTTTCCCCTCCATCACGGGTTTGGAGGCCTGCGCGCCGATGTCGCCGAGGCCCAACACTGCCGATCCATTGGAGATAACGCCCACCATGTTCCCTTTGGCGGTGTAGGTGTAGGCATCGTCGGGGTCGGCGGCGATCTCCTCACAGGCCGCGGCCACCCCCGGCGAGTACGCCAGCGAGAGGTCTCGCTGGGTATTGGTGGGTTTGGTGGTGGCGATCTCGATCTTGCCCGGCGGCTCCTGTCGGTGGTACTCCAGCGAGTCCTCGTCCAGTCCCATGCCGACCCTCTTCGGGGACGGGGTAAAAAATCTATCCGAAAGCGATTTTCGACGATCGACGAACTACGTAGTTCGTGCTCCGTAGCAGAACGCCGACGGCATGGTGACGGTCAGCGAGGATATGGTTGTTTTTCTGATGGAGGAAGTCGTCCGGCGAGTCGGTTTCTCCGTGGGTTCCGACAATTGGTTGGACAAGGATAAGTGCGCTCAGGACGGAGTTCCGTCGATGGGACTCCGATTTCGGCACCTGGCTGCCGTCACCACCGGCATGACGTTCGCGCTCATCCTGCTCGGGGTGTACACCGCCGCGGCGGGCGCGGGACTGTCGTGTGGGGCGCGGTGGCCGCTGTGCAACGGCGCGGTGTTCGGGCTGTTCCCGGCGAACTGGCCGAGCTTCATCGAGTGGTTCCACCGCCTCGTCGCGATGATCACTGGATTCTTCATCCTCGGGACGACCTACGTGGCGTGGCGGGACGGGAAGAGCCGCCGGACCCGCATCGCGAGCACGGTCGCGCTCGTCGTGCTGCCGGTGCAGGTCCTGCTCGGCGGGGCCACCGTGACGATCTACACCGCGCTGGTCCAGGTAACTCACCACGCCGCCGCCCTCGTGATCTTCGCCGCCCTGATCGCCACCACCGTGTGGGCGTACGAAACGCCCGACACCAACCCAACGAGCGCCGGTACCGCCACCGGGATGAGCGCTGACGACTGAGGCGCTCCCCGATCCTGTTTCTCGCCGTTCGGTCGCCCGGCGCTGAACTAACATCCCGTTTTTGTGATCCAGTGTCCAGGGTCGCTCGTCGATGCGCGTTTCTGGAAACGCTCTCGTCCGACTCACGGAGTGACGCCGGCGAAAGGTTGAAACGTTCGTTATCCTCACGCAGGGTATGGATCGTAACGATCTGACGACGCGACGCGGGTATCTGAGGGCGACTGGCGCGGGTGTGGCGGCACTATCGCTCGCCGGCTGTGTCGGTGGTGGTGGCGACGGAAACGGTAGCGATGGTGGAAACGAGAGCGGTGGCGGTGGAGGCGGTACCAACGGTAGTGGCGGCGGGGACGGCGGCAACGGAAGCAGTGACAACGCGAGTGACGGAAACGGCAGTGGAAGTGGAAACGAGAGCGGTGGCGACGGGAGTGACGGGAACGAGAGCGGTGATTCGGCCGAACAAGAGACCATCGTGATCGGCTCGGACATCCCGTACAAGCCGTTCGAGTATCGCACGAACGACGACGAACTCGTCGGGTTCGACGTCGGGATCGCCGATGCGGTCTTCGGCGAACAGTTGGGCATGACGCCGAACTTCAAACCCACCGCGTTCGACACCATCATCCCGTCGCTCAACAACGGTAACTTCCGGGTCATCATGAGCGCGATGACGATCAACGACGAGCGCGCACAGAAGGTCGACTTCTCGAACCCGTACTTCACGGCGTATCAGACCATCGTCGTGCTCCAGAACAGCGATATCTCCGCGAAGGAGGACCTGAAAGGCAAGAGCGTGGGCGTCCAGAAGGGGACGACCGGCGAGGGCGCTGCCGAGGGGTTGAAAGAGGAGTTCGACGGCGACCTCACCATCCAGTCCTACGACCAGATCCCCGGCGCGTTCAGCGCACTGAACAACAACCAGGTCGTCGCGGTCATCAACGACAACACCGTCAACGGCCAGTTCGTCGACGAGAACTCGGACATCGCCCGGTTCGTCGAGGGCGAAGGCGAGGCCGCCGATCAGGGCAAGAACGCCCCGCCGTATCTCACCCTCACCGTCGAGGAGTACGGTATCGCCTTCCGGAAGGACGACGATGACCTCAAAAAGCGGGTGAACGAGGCGATCGCGACCATCAGGGACGACGGCACCTACGAGGAGATCTACAACGAGTACTTCGACGCCTGAACCACCAACAGCTATCACTGCGTCCTGCTAACCATCATCAATGACCGAGTCATATTCGGACGCGACCACGACGGACGATACCGGGAATCGGTTGCTCAACGACAACACGCTGAAGTGGGTCGGTGTCGCCGTCGCTGGCGTGTTCACCCTCGGTGTCGCGGCGTTTCTCGCGTACATCGTGATCGTGCAGGTCGACTTCGACCTCCTCGTGGAGGTGGTCTACCCACAGTTCACCGATGCGTTCATCACGGTGCTTCGCATCGTCGTCATCAGCAGCGTGCTGTCGGTCATCGCCGGCGTCGCCGTCGGTCTCGGGCGTGTCTCCCAGACGCGGTTCACGCGAGCGATCGCGCGCGGGTACATCGAGTTCTTCCGCGGAACGCCGCTGCTGTTTCAGTTGATGGTCATCTTCCTCGGCGTGCCGACGTTCTGGCCGCCGGGCGCGTTCCCGATCACGAACTTCGCGGTGCCCGCGGCCATCATCGGGCTGACGCTGAACCACGCGGCGTACATCGGCGAGGCGATCCGCGGCGGTATCGAGGCCGTGCCGGACGGTCAGATGGAGGCCGCCCGGTCGCTCGGGCTCTCGTACATCCAGTCGATGCGCGAGGTCGTGCTGCCGCAGGCGTGGCGCAACGCCTTGGCAGCCATCGGTAACGACCAGGTCATCCTCGTGAAGGACACCTCGCTGCTGACCGTGATCGCGGTGCCGGAGCTCATCAGCGCGTTCCGGAACGTCAACAGCAACAACTTCGATGCGTGGACCCCGATCGTCATCGTCGCGGTCGCGTATCTCCTGATCACCATCCCGCTCGGCAAGCTCGTCAGCTATCTCGAAGCGCGCGCCGATCCCGCGAGTGATCGACGATGAGCCGGTCATACGACGCGTCGCTCGTCGAGTTCGAGGGCGTGAACAAGTACTTCGGCGAGGCACACGTGCTGACGGACATCGATCTCGCGATCGACGATCAGGAGGTCTGTGTCGTCGTCGGCCCGAGCGGCAGCGGGAAGTCGACGCTGCTGCGGTGTGCAAACAGGTTGGAGGAGATCCAGTCGGGTGACATTCGACTGGCGGGCGAGTCCATTTCGGCTCCGGGCGCGAACGTCGACCGGCTCCGCCAGCGCATCGGGATGGTGTTCCAGAGCTTCAACCTCTTCCCCCACAAGACCGCGCTCGAAAACGTCACGCTCGGCCCGATGAAGGTGCGCGGACTCTCGAAGGCCGAGGCCACCGATCGCGCCGAGGGACTGCTCGATCGAGTCGGGCTCTCGGCCCAGTCCGACTCCTACCCGAACGCGCTTTCGGGTGGTCAACAACAACGGGTCGCGATCGCCCGTGCGCTCGCGATGGAGCCCGAGGTGATGCTGTTCGACGAGGTGACGAGCGCGCTCGACCCCGAGCTCGTCGGCGAGGTGCTCGAAGTGATGCGGGGCCTCGCCGAGGATGGGATGACGATGATGGTCGTGACCCACCAGATGGGGTTCGCCCGCGAGGTCGGCGACCGCGTCGTCTTGATGTCCGAGGGTCGGATCGTCGAGACCAGCGAGCCGAAACGCTTCTTCTCGGATCCCGACACCGAACGCGGCCAGCAGTTCCTCTCGCGGCTGCTCTGACTACAGCTCGGTGACGACCTCGATCCCCCGCGTTTCGTACTCGTCCATCGCGGCGAGCCGATCGGAAACGTCGTCGAGTCCGACCTCGCGCGTGACGAGGCGGCCGGGGTCGAGAACGTCGCTCTCGACGAGGCGGAGCACCTCGTCGTAGCCCGTCGGCGACAGGCCGCGAACTCCTAAAAAGTCGATCTCTCCCCGGGCGATCGCGTCGGTCGGCAGCGCGATCTCGCCGCGCTCGGCGTCGGTCGTGAGCCCGACCTGGACGTGACGGCCGCGCCGCCGGAGACTCTCGACCGCGTCGCGGCACGTCTCCTGCCGCCCGAGCGCGTCCATCGTGACGTGCGCGCCGCCGTCGGTGAGTGCCGCGATCGCTCCCGGCACGTCGTTCGTTTCTGCTCCGTTGACCGTCTCGGTTGCGCCGATCTCGCTCGCAAGGTCGAGAGTCGCGTTGTCGACGTCGACCGCGACGACCCGTGCGCCGAGCGCGTTCGCGATCTGCACCGCCGAGAGTCCGACGCCGCCACAGCCGAACACCGCGACCCACTCGCCGGCCGCGACGTCGGCGCGGCGGACGAGCGCGTTGAACGCCGTGACGTACCGACAGCCGAGCGCTGCCGCGTCGACCGGCGCGACGCTTTCCCCGAGTGCCGTGAGGTTGTACGCGGCATGGGGGACGTGAACCCGCTCGGCGAACGCGCCTGGTGCAGCGGGCTCGAACCCCAGCGCGCGATCGTCGGGACAGACGTTCCCGTGGCCGGTCACGCACGCCCCGCAGTCACCACACCCGAGATTGAACGGCACCGCGACGCGTTCGCCGCCCTCGAAGGGCGTAACGTGATCGCCGGTTTCGACGATCCGGCCGACGGGTTCGTGACCGAGGATCTGCCCACGAGGAACTTTGTCGTCGGCCCACTCGCCGTGGCCCTGCCACGCGTGCCAGTCGCTCCGGCAGATGCCGCAGGCCTCGACCGCGACCACGGCTCCGTGGTTCTCGACATCGGGCGGCGCGATCGACTCGATCGCGAGCGGTTCGCCGTACTCGCGGAGGACTGCGGCGCGCATGCGCGGCGTTCGTCCCGGACGGTCAAAAGCCTCGCCGACCGTCGCGGGCCAGTTCAGTAGAAGTCCGCGAGACCGGACTGGGAGTCGTCGGCTGCGGAATCGTCGCCAGCGTTCTCGTCCCGGTCGTTCTCGTCTTCTGCATCCGTCGACTCCGCAGCCGTGCCGTCCGTGCTCGACTCGCCATCCGGGTCGTCGCTCGTTTCGGATTCCTCGGTCGTTCGCGTCGCGCCCTCGAACGCGCCCTCGGCGTGTGAGACCGCCTCCTCGTCGCGGCGTTCCGCAGCGTCGGCGACGATCTTCTGTACTTTGTTGGTATCCTTCCCGCTGCCGGTAATGTGGGCGACGTGCTCGGCGTCGAGGTCGTATCTGGCGGCCATCGTCACAGTCAGCTCCCGGTTCGTACAGTGGTGGGTCATCGCCGACAAAAATGGCATGACGTCGTTGCGCGCGCTCGCCATGCTCATCCCGCCGGTTTCGGCGATGTGCTGGGCGACGTAATCGCGCTTCTCGCGCGTGCCCCGCGATCGTCCGAGTTTCGACCAGTAGCTCGGCGGGCCGTACCGCGTCCAGCCACCCTTCGGCTCCCGTCTCGCGGCCGCGACGCCCGCCGTCATCGCGTCGCCGGCGTAGCGCCAGTACGAGTAGTCCTGGGTGGCCCGCACCCGCCCGAGCCAGCGGTCGGCGTTCGCGAGGTTGTCGTAGGCGTCGGCGAGTTCAGGCCCATGAAAGTCCTTCGGGACGTTGTCCTCGATCCAGTTGATGAGGTCGTCGGGGGTCTCGTCGACGTCGTAGGAGGATCGGAGTGCGCTTTCTGCGTCCTCCTCTTTGATGAGCGCGTCGAGGAAATCGAAGATTCCGGTCGTGCGATCGCGGTCGCCGGTGACCACAGCCTCGGCGGTGAGTTTCTCGTTCACCTCCGCGAGCGCCTGGAGGTCGTTGACCGCCCCCCGGAGATCGCCGCTGTTGGCCTCGGCGATCGCCTCCAGGGCGTCGGATTCGTACTCGACGTCCTCCCGGCGGCAGATGTCACGGAGCACAGGGAGGATCGAGCGTGCCCCGACGTCTCGGAACTCGATCGTCTCGCAGGCGTTGCGGAGGGAGTTCGACATGTCGTAGAACTCGTTGGCGATGAGGATCATCGGCTGGCCGGCCTCCTTCACGAGACTCGTGATCGCGCGCGAGCCGCCACGATCGACGTTCCCGTGGAGGTTGTCGGCCTCGTCCATGACGACGAGCCGTCGGCCCGCCCCACCCTCGGTGAGCGTGCCGGATTTGGCGGCCTCGCCCGCGACCCGCTCGACGACCGCCTTCGTGCGCTGGTCGGAGGCGTTGAGCTCGATCGTCGGCCAGTCCATGTCGGCCGCGAGCGCGTGGGCTGCCGAGGTCTTCCCGACGCCTGGCGCGCCGTGGAGAATGACGGCTTCTCCATGTGCGTCCCACGTCTCGGCCCACTCGGCGAGTGCATCTCGGGCTTTGTTGTTGCCACGCACTTCCGAGAGCGTCGACGGACGATACTTCTCGGTCCAATCAACCATTGTCGGCGTTACACGCGAACCGTGGTTAGGTGTTCCGAACGAACTCGAAGTGCGTCGAGAGCGGGATGCGTTCCATCAGTCGAACCGGGTGTTCGGCCGCTCGAACCCGCGCGCGAACGTCTCCTCGTCGATCGTCAGCACCGTCGGCCGGCCATGCGGACACGCAAACGGCTGCTCGCACGCACCGAGGCGTTCGACGAGTCGGGCGGCGTCCTCGCCGGTGAGGGAGTCGCCGGCTTTGAGCGAGGGGTGACACGCGACATCCTTCAAAAGTTCCTCGCGTGGGTTTTCTGGCCCGTCGCCAGCGAGGAACGCGTCGAGCACGTCGTGAACGGCCGACGGTTCCGCGACGCGGCCGAGCGGCGCGGGCAGTCCCGTCGCCCGGTACGCTCCGCTATCGGCTTCGATCCGAAAGCCGAGCGCGTCGAGGGCCTCGGCGTTGGCGTCCACGAGCGCCGCCTCGGCGGCCGTCAGCGAGAGCGACGTCGGCTCGATCGGAACCGAATCGACCCCGTCGTCGAGCGCCTCTCGAAGCCGTTCGAAGTTGATCCGCTCGTGGGCGGCGTGCTGGTCGACCACGAGGAGATCGTCGTCGGCCTCGCACAACAGGTAGAGTCCGCGGAACTGGCCGATGACCCCGATCGCGTCGAACGTCGACTCGCCCGCGGGCTCGCCGAGCGACGAGTCGAGATCGAACGCGATCTCTCCCGTGTGTGCGAGGTCCTGAGTCGCGAGCGCCGCCGAGACGGCCTGCTCGACCACCTCGGCGACTGCATCCGGATCGGCGAACGCGACTTCGTCCTTCGATGGATGGACGTTGACGTCGACCTCCTCCGGTGGCAAAGCGACGTCGACCACGGCGATCGGATACCGGTCGTCGGGCAGCAGACTACCGTACCCCCGCGTCACGGCGTTCCTGACGGTCGTGTCGTCGAGCGCGCGGCCGTTGATCGCGGTGGTGACGTGTGCCGGCGTCGACCGAGTGATGGAGGGATAGACCACGAGCCCGCTCACGCTGACCTCGCTGGACGACTGGTTGTCGCCACCCTCGTCTTCGCCTCCCCGACGGAACACGGTGCTCTGGCCTGCTACCTTGCGATCGTACACGCCGAGCACCGCGTCGGTGTAGCTCGTTGAACCAGGCGTCGAGAGGACAGTTCTATCGTCGTGGGTCAGCGAGAATCGCACGTCGGGATGGGTCAGCGCGTAGTCCGAAACCGTCTCGCTGATCCGGGCGAACTCGCGTTTCGGCGTGGCGAGGGACTTCCGGCGTACCGGCGTGTTGGCGAACAGATCGGTGGCCGAGACCGTGGTGCCGACCGCCCGGCCCGCCGGCCCCGTCGTTTTCTCCTCGCCATCGACGACGACCCGTGTGCCGGCCGCTCCGCTCTCTTCGGCCTTCGTGGTGAGTTCGAGGCGCGCGACCTGCGCGATGCTTGGGAGGGCCTCGCCCCGGAAACCGAGGGTCGCGACGCGCTCGACGTCGTCCACGTCGTGAATCTTGCTCGTGGCGTGGCGCTCGACGGCGAGGCGGGCGTCGGCCTCGGTCATCCCGTGGCCGTCGTCCGCGACCTGGACGAGATCGAGACCTGCGTTCTCGACGGCGATCTCGATGCTGTCAGCGCCGGCGTCGAGCGCGTTCTCCACGAGTTCGGTCACGACGCTCGCAGGCCTGGTGACGACCTCGCCGGCCGCGATGCGTTCGATCGTTACCGTACTGAGTTCAGTGATTCTCGTCATCGAGTCGGCGTTTGAGCCCGTCGAGCCGGACGAGCGCCTCCACGGGCGTCGTCTCGGCGATCCGTAGGCTCCGTAGTTCGGCTACGATCTCGGCGCGGATAGCGGCTTCGTCCCGGTCGGTTTCGGCCGCGGAATCGGCGTCGGCACGGCCGCTGCTGTCGTCCGCTTCACCACCGTGGCCGCCGTCAGCAGGGCCGCCGTCATCGTGGCCATCTCGCTTGTCGTCTCCACTCGGTCGATCCCGGCCGGCGGTCCCCGCCACGAGGTCGCGTGAGCGCTCGACGACCGGATCGGGAACGCCCGCCATCCGTGCGACGTCGACCCCGTAGGATGCCGAGGCGGCCCCCTCGGTCACCGTGTGAAGGAACGTCACCTCGCCGTCGGTTCGATCGGCGGCGAACTGGAGGGTCTGGACGCCGTCGAGCTCCGCGGCAATCTCTGTGAGATCGTGGTAGTGCGTCGCAAATAGCGTGGTCGCACCGATCTCGTCGTGGATGAACTCCGTCACCGCTCTGGCGATCGCTTCGCCGTCGGTGGTGCTGGTCCCCCGACCTACTTCATCGAGGAGGACGAGCGAATCCGCGGTCGCGCCGTGGAGGATGTCGGTGAGTTCGCTCATCTCGCGCATGAACGTCGACTGGCCGCCCGCGATGTCGTCGCTCGCGCCGACTCGTGTGAACACTCGGTCGACGATCGGGAGGCGTACCTCCTGGGCCGGCACGAAACTCCCCATCTGGGCGAGGATCGCGATCAGCGCGATCTGGCGCATGTACGTCGATTTCCCCGCCATGTTCGGCCCGGTCACGATGGCGAACGGTTCCTCGCACAGGTCGGCGTCGTTCGGCACGAACTCGGCGTGGCGTTCGACCACCGGATGCCGGCCGTCGCGGATCGCGATACCGTCGTTGCCGAATTCGGGCCGGGCGTAGTCGTTCTCGACGGCGATGTCCGCGAGCGTACAGAGCACGTCGAGGGTCGCGAGGTGGTCGGCGAGGTGCTGGACGCGGTCGGTTTCGGCGGCGATCTCGTCCCGGATGTCGGTAAAGAGCTGGTGTTCGCGCGAATCGGCGCGCTCGGCCGCACCGAGGATTTCGTCCTCGCGGCGCTCGAGTTCGGGCGTGTAGAACCGTTCCGAATTCTTGAGCGTCTGCCGGCGGGTGTACTCGTCGGGGACGGCATCGAGGTTCGCGTTCGTGACCTCGATGTAGTAGCCGTGGACCTCGGTGTGACCCACCGACAGCGAGTCGATCCCGGTCCGCTCGCGTTCGCGGTCTTCGAGGCTCGCCACCCACTCGCGGCCCTCGCGTGCGGTCGACCGGAGATCGTCGAGATCGTCGTCGAACCCCTGCGCGATGACGCCGCCCTCGGTGATCTCGGCGGGGGGTTCGGCTTGAATCGCGCGACCGATCAGTCCCCGGATGTCGTCGAGCCCGTCGAGTCCTTCTCGACACTCCACGAGCAGATCGGACTCGGCATCCGACAGCACCTCTCGAAGCCGTGGCACGACGTCGAGCGTCGTCTTCAGCGCGCGGAGGTCGCGGGCGTTCGCCCGGCCGCGCGAAACGCGCGCCACGAGTCGCTCGATGTCGTACACTTCCCGCAGGAGTTCGCGGGCCTCCTCGCGGACGAGCGATCCGTGCGTCAACTCCTCGACGGCGTCGAGGCGTGCCTCGATCACCGCCTGATCGAGCAGCGGACGACGGAGCCAGTGGTCGAGTTCCCGTCGCCCGAGCGCACACGTGGTCTCGTCGAGCACCGCCACGAGTGTGTGGTCGTCGCCGCCCGCCCGGTTCTCGAAGACGTCGAGGCTCCGGAGTGCGGTCGCGTCGAGCCCCATGCGCTCGCGCGGATCGTACCTGGTGAGTCTGGTGACGTGGCCGAGTTCGCCCTCGGCGACTTGGGTGTGCTCCGCGTAGTCGAGCAGCGCGCCCGCGGCCCGGATCTCGGCATCGCACTCGAACACCGCCTCCGGGTTCGGTGCGTACGACGTGACGCGCTCGCGAGCGGTCTCGGGCTCGAACGCCGCCGCGTCGTGTGGCGTCACCATGCCGTCGATATCGAAATTCCCGTCCGAAATCTCCGGCGCGAGCACGACCTCCGCGGGAGCAAGCCTGTCGAGCTCGTCCTGAATCGTTCCCTGCGAATCCGAACTCGTGGCGCGGAACTCACCGGTCGAGACATCGACGAACGCGACGGCGTGGGTCGTTCCCGACGGTTCCACATCACCATTTCCGCTCGCTTTCGCGCTGGTTCCGCCATCGGTTTCGGTGGCAGCCGCTTCGTCCGCTGTTGGCTCGGCTGTCGTGTCGTGTGCCCCGCCCGCTGTGTCCGCTGCGTCCGCTCGCGCGAGGCAAGCGACGTAGTTGTTGCCGGGCGCGAGCAGTTCGTCCTCGACGACTGTCCCGGGCGTCACGACGCGGGTGACGGCCCGATCGACGACGCCAGTGGCCTCGTCGGCGTCCTCGATCTGCTCGGCGACTGCGATCCGGTAGCCCGCATCGAGGAGCGTTTCGACGTACGTCGCCGCGTTGTCGATCGGGATGCCCGCCATCGGGTAGGTTCCCGTGCTGTCCTCGCGCTGGGTAAGGGTGATCTCGAGTTCACGCGAAATCGTCTCCGCCGCCCCGCAGAACGCTTCGTAGAAATCGCCCATCTGAAAGAGGAGGAGTGCGTCATCGTACGCTTCGCACAGCTCGACGTACTGCGTCATCATCGGGGTGAGGTCCTCGCGACTCGCCGTCATCCCTTCCGGCGGTCCGAGCGCGGCATCCATACTCGCCCGCGGAACGGCATCGTACAAAGACTTGCGGGTGATCTCGGTGAACGCTTTTGTTCCGGGGATCTCATTTCGAATCATGTTCCCCGAGCGCATCGAAACCGATCGACTGGTACTCGAACGTCTGTGTCACGAGAACATCGATCTCCAGGCGTTCTATCGCATCTGTTCGGACGCTGATGGTAGTGCGGAGATGGACGAGGTCACCCAGTACATGCCGTGGGAGCCCCACACGACGATCAACGAATCGAAAGAGTTCCTCGATGGGGCGGAAAAGCGGTGGAACGAAGACGAGAGCGCGGACTACGCCATTCGTCCTGCCGACGGCGAGGACGGCGCGGGCGAGTTCGCCGGCGTCGGCTCGCTGCATCCCGACTGGGATCGGCGTACCGGCGGCCTCGGGACGTGGCTCCGCAAGCGCTTCTGGGGCCGTGGCTACTCGGGCGAGCGCGCGGCGGCGCTGATGGAACTCGCCTTCGAACGCCTCGATCTCGAAGTGGTCGCGGTCACCCACCACGCCGACAACGAGAAATCCAAACGAGCGATCGAGAAGTACATCGAAGCCCACGGCGGTCGCTGCGATGGTCGTCTGCGGAACTGGGTGCCCTATGGCGACGAGGTGGCCGACGAATATCGCTACACCATCACGCAGGCGGAGTACCGCGAGGCGACCGGGGACTGAGATAGTGGGCTAATCGAGGTCGCGCGCGACGAGATTGCCCCACGGCTCGAACCCCTCGCGTCGATAGACGCTCGCCGCACGGTCGTTTTTCGTTCCGACGTCGAGCGCGATCCGGTCGACGGGGAGATCCTGAGCGCGAGCGCATTCGTACGCCGCCGCGAGGAGATCGTCGGCGAGCCCCGTCCCGCGGGCGGACTCGCGAACGTAGAGTTCGTTCAACACCGCGGCGTCCCAGATCATCGCGAGGTCTTCGGGGAGGACGAAAACGTAGCCCGCGAGCCCGTCCTCGTCGCTCGATTCGGCGACGGTCACACAGTCGGCGTCGCGTTCGACACAGCGATCGACCCATGCGAGGTACCGCTCGCGGTAGTCCTCGGTGAGTTTCCCGTCGTACGTGTCGGCTTTCTCGCCCGCACCCAGCCCGCCGAGTTCGCGCTCGAACGCCGCCTTGCACTCCCAGAGTTCCGCTGCGTCGCGGTCGGGGTCGTACGGTCTGTGGTTCATACGCGGCGTTCGTCGGTCGGGGAGATACGGGTTCCGACAGCGCGGCCGGCACGGCGAGACTGTCGACCGAAACCGTGCTCACCGCCGCTCCCACAGCCGGGCCGCGAGGACGAACACGCTCGTGACGATCAACAGGAGCTGCCAGCCCGACTGAGCCACCGGGAAGACCCGCTCGACGTTTTCCGGTTCGGCTCCCCGCGTGGGGTCGATTCCGGAGTTGATGTGGACCTGCTCGGTGGAGCCACGTGCGGCCTCGGCCTCCCCACCACCGAGTTCGACGAACGTCTGGACGAGTCCACGGTTGTTCGAGAACAGCAGTTCGCCCGAGAGCGCGTAGAACTGGTCGTGGATCGGATAGAAGAGGTTCACGCCACCACCGACGAGATCGAGACCGATGGCCGCGAACGCGACCGCAGCGACGCTCACCCACGCGATTCGCGCACTGCGAGCGTGCCACCGCCTCCGGACGAACGACGTCTCACGAACGCGGGTGTCGTAGTAGAGCAGCGCCGCTATCCCGAGAGGGAGCAGGAGGGTGTGGAGCACGGAGCGGTGGCCGCCCGGGATCAGAAATCCCGCGGAGGCATCGAGATCGGGAACGATCGTCACCGCGAACACGATCGCGACCGCACGGGCGTCGAAGGCGTCGGCGAGCAACCCGGCGGCGAGCAACCCGGCGGCGAGCAGTCCCGCGAGCGCGCAGTGGACGACCGTCGATGGCACGGTCGGGGTTCGGCGCACCGGCGAATAGTCCTTCCGCCGGATTCGCTTCGCTCGCCACACTGGGGGATGGCACAGCAACCGTCCCGGAGCAGTCCACTTCCGTTCGTTCCGTGTTCGGTTCGCCGAGCGGCCGTACTCAGGCGTCCGCGTACCGGATCAGATCGAGTTCGGCCAGCTGTGCCAGGAAGTACGACAGGGTGTCGCCGACGGGTTCGATGCGCTCGTCGGAGACGGTCGCAGCGAGCTCCTCGGCGACCTCCGCAACCGTGGTGTCCCCGTCGCAGTGACACCAGACGACGCTACCGGCCGCATCGAGCTCGAGTTCGCGCTCGGTCGGCGTATCGAACAGGTCGAAGAGGAGCTCGTCGACGCGATTCCGCGGCTGGCGCGGCCGCTGAATCGTCACTTTTCGACTGCCGTCGACGCACTCGCAGTCCCAGTCCTCGGTCGTGCGGATCGGCGTCGCGGTCGGGGAACGCTCGGACACGGTGCTCAGTAGAGCTCCTCGACGTCGCCCGTGTCCTTCGCCCCGCGGAGCGTGCTCGCGGCGATGAACGCGAGGAGTCCCCCGATGGCGACGACCCCGAGCCACAGCGAGAGCTGATCACCGACGCCCACGGGGAACGGGATCGTTCCGCCACTGCCGATACCGAGGATACGGATCGCGCCGACGACGATCCCCATGATCGCCTCGCCGGCGATCAGGCCTGCGGCCACGATACGACCGTTGAGAGTGGCGCGCTCGGTCGCTTCCTCGTCGCCCGTTCGCTCGACGTAGCGGGTGACGAGCGCTTTCAGCACGCCGCCGAGGAAGATCGGCGTCGCCAGGCTGATCGGGAGGTACATCCCGACCGCGAACGGCAGTACTGGAACATCCATCATGATGAGGACGACCGCGAACGTCGCACCGATCAGCACCATCCCCCAGTTCGCGGTCCCGCCGAGGACGCTCTCGGCGATCAGCGCCATCAGCCCGGCCTGCGGTGCGGGCAGGGTCTGGCTCCCGAGACCGTAGGCCTGGTTGAAGAACACGAGGATCCCGCCGGCGAACAGCGCCGACAGCCCGATCCCGATGAGCTGGGCGATCTGCTGTTTCCGCGGCGTCGCACCGAGGAGATAGCCGGTTTTGAGGTCCTGTGAGGTATCGCCGGCGACCGCGGCGGCGATCGCCACGACCGAGCCGGTGGTCAACACGATGACGGGGTCCGAGACACCGGTCGAGCGGAGCACGACCGCGGCGATCAGGATCGTCGCGACGGTCATCCCCGAGACGGGGTTCGACGAGCTCCCGACGACGCCGACGAGATACGACGACACCGCGACGAACAGGAACGCCGCGATCACCGCGATGACCGCGCCCAACAGCCCGACCTGAACCTGTGGCACGACGACGAGCAAGATCGCGACGATGGCTGCGCCGACGACGACGATCGCCATCGGGAGATCGCGGGCGGTGCGTTTGCGGTCGGTGTCGCCGTTGAGGCCCTCGCTGAACTCCGCGCCCGCGAGCCGGACGGCATCGACGATCGTCGAGCGCATCGACGCGATCGCGTACAGCCCGCCGACGATCATCGCGCCCGCCCCGACGTAGCGGACGTAGCTGCTCCAGACCGCGTTCGCCTGCTCGAACAGCGTCCCGCCGGCCGCATCGGGGGGGACCATCCCGCCGGTGACGAGCAGCGGGATCAGCATCATCCACGAGACCAGCCCGCCGCCGAGGATGTACGCCGCGATCCGTGGCCCGATGATGTAGCCGACGCCGACGAGTGCCGGTGTGAAATCCCCGCCGAGCGCGAATCCCCGGGTGTTCGTGACCGTGAACGCACCCTCGATCGTCGTCCGGATCACGCCCCAGATGTCCGCGAGCGCCATGTAGACCGCGCCCACGATGAACCCCAACGAGACGAACCGGACGCCGCGCCCGCCCTGCTCGCCCGCCTGAAGGACGTCCGCGCAGGCGGTCCCCTCGGGATAGGGAAGCTCTTGGTGCTGATCGACGATGAGATAGCGCCGCATCGGGATCATGAACAGCACACCGAGAACCCCGCCGAGCAGCGAAACCGTCGCCGTCGTCACGATGTCGATCGACTCGCCGAGGAAGGCCACGCCCGCCAGCGAGAAGATCACGCCCGCAGTCAGCGACGAGCCGGCCGAGGTCATCGTCTGGACGATGTTGTTCTCGAGGATCGTCCCCTCGATCCCGATGCGTGAGAGGCCGTAAAACAGCCCCATACTGATGACCGCCGCCGGAATGGAGGCGCTGATCGTCAGCCCGGCACGCAGCCCGAGATACGCGTTCGCCGCCATCAGAACGACGTTGAGCATGAGCCCGAGCACGACCGCCTTCACCGTGAGTTCGGTCGTGCTGCTGTCGGCTGGAACGTACGGATCGACACCCGTCGTCTCCGCGGATGTGCCACTCTCCCGTGCCATATAAAACTACGACCGACTACCTTCCGGGATCGGGAAAAGATTGCGCAATCGCTTCGCTTGCGGGCGATTACCGTGTCTCAAAACAACGTCCATCCACC
Organism: Halococcus sp. PRR34; assembly: GCF_028617175.1. NCBI lineage: Archaea > Methanobacteriati > Methanobacteriota > Halobacteria > Halobacteriales > Halococcaceae > Halococcus > Halococcus sp. PRR34. The sequence continues at coordinate 121,359 of NZ_JAQJDA010000007.1, forward strand.
ACGATGGCGATAGCTTTTTTTAACTGAACGGAGCGTAGGCTGTATGGCCGAGCCCGGACCGCGTCGCGAGCTCGCCGGGAAGATCGCTGGCGACGTGGTGCTGAGCGACGATCCTGGGGCGACGATCCGCAAATGGCGAACGGATTTCGACGTCTCCCAGACCGCGCTCGCCGACCAGCTCGACGTCTCGGCGTCGGTGGTCTCGGACTACGAGAGCGGTCGGCGACAGAGTCCGGGGATCAACATCGTTCGTCGGCTCATCGAGGCGCTGCTCGACATCGACGAGGCCCGCGGCGGCGAGCATCTCCGCCAGTACGCCCGCGTTCTCTCGGCGGGGTTCGAGGGCGACATCGTCCGCGATCTCCGGGAGTATCCCACTGCAGTCGGACTGGAACGGTTCTACCGCACGATCGGCGCGACCGAAGTCGTCGCGGGCACCCACGACACCGTCGCGGGCCACACCGTGATCGACTCGATCGAGGCGATCACTCGACTCTCCTCCGAGGAGTTCTACCGGCTCTACGGCCAGAGCACGAATCGCGCGCTGGTGTTCACCGGCGTCACGCGGGGCGAGTCGCCGCTGGTCGCGCTTCGGGTCGTGACCCCGACCCCGAACGCGGTCGTGCTCCACGGGCTCGGTACGGAGGATCTCTGGGAGCACGCCCCCGCGCTCGCCCGCGCCGACGGCTTCTCGCTCGCGGTGTGTGACGGCGACCTCGACGGGATGCTCGATACGCTCGCGGAGTTTCCGTAACTATCGGGAGTAGCGGAACTGTGTTGATTCCTTATATAATATATTGATGGGTTGTCGGAGTTGATATGTGAGATAAATATAACCCTCCTGCATACCGCTCGTGTTCATTGGGGCTCCGATATGCAAAATCTGGAAAGTAATTCTCGCCGCACACTGTGGTGAATCGATCCGGAACGGTATCTGTTTGAGGATTGGTAGGGTGAACCCGATCTCAGGAACCATCCATCTCCGTAGCTGAATTGATCTCGATACCCGCATCTCTGAACACTGGAAGGATGCGTTTCAATGGTTCTTCATCAGCTAACCACGGTGCTGACAAGGAAACGTTGCGAGCCTTTCGCTCCCCACCTTTCTCATACGCGATAGCAAGAGTCGGCCGACGAATTCTCCCGCTCTTTTGGTAAACAACCATCTCAACTGATTCTCGTGGGATAGTTTTCTCCGTGGTGATGTGTGGCCTGAAGACGTTATTGATCACAAACCCGATCCCAAACCAAAGTGCTAGTCCCACCGCACCCAGAACTATCCCTGGTCGTATGATCGGGTCATTGAGGATAACACCTAGCCCGCCAATGACGACGGCGACTATCCAGGCCCCCGTGATGATTTTGCTCTGCTGATAGCACCGTTTCACCGCTTTCCGGAACGATTTGTCGATATGTATGGATTCATCCGTAATCACGAGGTGTCCACCGGCAACTGGTAATCGTTCCATTATCGGACATACCGACCGGCAGTTGAAAAACCTACCAGAAGGCGAAATCAAACAATAGACAGGCGATACCAAGGTGACGATAGCAGTAGTTTCGACACCGTCACGGACAGTTCACCCAGCTATTTCTGCCGACAGTGAGAACGAAGAACGATCGATGCCCACCGAGAAGACGAAGATGCTGGACGGCGAGCCCTACGACGCGAGCGATCCCGAACTCGTGGCCGAACGCGAGCACGCACGAACACTCACCCGACAGTACAACGCAACCGACGAGACCGACCACGAACGGCGAAACGAGCTCCTCGACGAACTCCTCGGCTCTGTGGGCGAGGACTGCCACGTGGAACCACCCTTTCGGTGTGATTACGGCGACAACATCCACGTCGGCGAGAACTTCTACGCGAACGTCGACTGCGTGGTGCTCGACGTCTGTCGCGTCGAGATCGGTCACAACTGCCTGCTCGGGCCGGGCGTTCACGTCTACACCGCAACCCACCCGATCGACGCCGCCGAGCGAGCCGAGGGACTGGAATCCGGCGAGCCGGTCACGATCGGCGACGACGTCTGGATCGGCGGACGCGCGGTGATCGATCCCGGCGTCACGGTCGGCGACGGTGCAGTGGTCGGCTCCGGTGCAGTCGTCACCGAGGACGTTCCCGCCGGTGTTGTGGTCAAAGGGAACCCAGCGGAAATCGTGACAGAACTCGACTGACCCGGCGGCAGTTCGACGTCTGGCCGTTCGTCGGCGCGAGACAGGATCGCTACTCGACGTAGCGGTAGGTTCGCTCGTTCATCGGTCCCTGGCCGTCGCGGACGAACTCGCCGCTGGGTGTCGTGAGCGCGTCGAACTCGTCGTCCTTCGCGTGGTTGTGGGCGTCGTGGATCTCCTCGTACTCCTCGAAGGAGATGTCGCGCCGGTCGTCGAGCTGGTCGTCGATGTCGAGCGCGTCGAGCTCTGTCTCCCACTCCTCTTGGACGGTCTCGGTGTGGATCTCGGCCTGCGCGCCGCTGCCGTACGATCCCACGAGAAGGCGCTCGCCCGTGGCGTCGATCCCGTCCTCTCGGGCGCGACGGAGCGCGCTCAGGCGGGCGACGTGGACCGAGCCAGTGTACCAGTTGCCGACGTGGCGCGCGATGTCGAGCGTCGGCTCGATCGCTTGATCGTACCACTCGCCGTACTGCTCGGTTTCCTTGAGCGCGTCCATGTACTCGCGGACTGCGTCGCGGTAGCCCGATTCGTCGTCGAACTCGTCGGGAAGGGGCTGGCGGCCGATCGCGGGTTCGAGGTCGTCCTCGATCGCGGTGCCGCGGGTCATGTGGCGGTAGCCGAGCAGCGCGGCCTTCCGGACCATCCCCGGGAACGGGGTGTGGAAGGGGACGTACCGGAACTCCTCGGAGTAGACCCGGCCCGCGACCGACTCGTAGTCCTCCAGGGCCTCGCGCATCCGCGCGAGGTAGACCTGTACCGAACGTTTGCCGTCGACGCTGGGGAACTGCTGGTTCGGCTTGAGGAAATCGGTCTCGTCGGCGCTGCCGAACCCCTGCTCTTGGCTGAGCGCAACGAGATCCGGGTCCTCGCTGATGAGCATGGCGACCGCACCCGCACCCTGGGTTGCCTCGCCGGCGTCGCCGCGAGCGTAGAGCGCGGTGTCGGTGGCGATCACCAGCGCCGCCCGACCCCGGTTCCGATCGGCGCGGATCCAGTTGTAGGCGTCGTCGAGGCTCTGGGTGCCCGAGATGCACGCGAACTTCCGCTCGCCCTTGTTGGCGTGGTGGAAATCGCCCTCGTACACCGCTTCGAGACAGCCCGCGATATAGGTCGAAACGGGTTTGGAGTTGTCGAACGCGCTTTCGGTGGCGACGTCGATCCGGCCGATGTCGTCGGGTTCGAGCCCCTTGCGCTCCATCAGCCGGTGGGCGGCGTTCGCGCCCATCGTGACGATGTCCTCGTGGACGTCGGGGAACGAGCTCGCGTGGAGCCCGAGGCCTTTGGTGTACTTTCCGGGGTCTTCGTCCATCGCTGGCGCGAACGTCTCCGCGAGGTCGAGCCGGAGCTTGCCCGCGTGGATCTCCATTGCGTCGATACCGACGGTCATGTCCCCCGACTGGGAGGGGTGTCTATATGGATTTGTCGACTCTAGAATCGACGATCGTCGACAATTGAAAGATAAACCGACCGAAATCGGCTCGGCCGTCGTGGTTCACCGCTCTGTCTCTTCTTGTAGATGTCTGTCGAACCAGACGTCGAGCATACTGACCAGCACTGCGGCGAAGCCGGTCTCGGCGCTCCAGATCGCGGCCTCGTGATCCTCCAGGTCCGGACCGCCGTGGACGCTGAGCAAGAGCGTGTCCGCGTCCACGACGAGGACGCGCCCGCTGCGCTGGTCTTCGGGCGCGTCGGGCGCTGCCCGCACCGTCACGTCCGCGGTGTCGACGAACCGTTCGCGAACTACCTCGTTCGCGCTCACCGCCGTCACGTCGACGCCGCGATCGGCCGCCGCGCCCAGCGCGTCGAGAACGCCGTCGTCGAGCATCGAGGGAGCACGGATGCCGTGCACCACGCGATCATCGGCTCCCGCGACGAGCTGTTTCACTCGATCGGCGATGGTGTCCCGGCCGCGCACCGTCCAGATGTCTTCTTGGGTTTCGGCCTCGGCGGTGCGCTCGCTCCGTGCGGTCTCGATGTACTCGAACGCCCGCTCCTCCTCGCGTTCGAGGCGCTCTCTGAGTCGAGTGCGTGCCTCCTCGATCCCGACCGCGCGGTACTGGATCGGGTTCGACTGCTGGATGTCGATGAGACCACGCTCGGCGAGGTCCTCGGCCGCTCCGTAGACCTGCGAGCGCGGCACCTCGGTGAGCTGGGCGACGTCCCGAACGGTTCCAGAGTCGACTCGCTGGAGCGCGATGAACACCTGGGCCTCGTAGTTCGAGAGGCCGAGGCGTTGGAGCGCCGCAACCGCGTCGTCGTGGTCGGTCACGCGAACCGCCCCCAGACCACGATCACCGATGGCGTGACCAGGATCGAAGCGACGTACGCGAAGAAGATGGTCAGCGCGAGCACCAGCCCGAACTGGCCGAGGATCGGTGTGATCGCCAGCGCGAGCACCCCGATCCCGGTCGTGGTGGTGAGCATGCTTCCCGTGAGCGCGCCGCCGGTCCCGCGAACGGTCTCTTCGAGCGCGGGAAGGACTTCCTCGTCGTACTCGTGGTACTCGTCGGCGAAGCGGTGGACGAAGTGTGCGGAGTAGTCGATCCCGAGCCCGATCGCGATCGAGAGGATCGTCGCCGTCAGCGCGTTGAGCGGGATCCCGAACAGCCGCATCGATCCCGCGAGCAGCGCGACCGAGACGAGGATCGGTGCGAGATTGACGAGGCCGAGCGACGGTCGGCCCTCGATGACGTAGTAGATGAGCACCAGGAAGATCGCCGTGACGACGAACGCCGCGATGAGGCTCTGGATCGCCGACGTGAGGATCGTCCCGGAGACTGCTTCAGTCACGATGGTCTGACCGGTCGCGGTCGCGGTAAAGCGGTACCGATCCGCGAGGTCGCGTGCATCGTTCGCGATCTCGTCATTAGCGGCGTCCGACTCGGTCGAGTAGACCACCTGTGTGCTCCGGTAGTCCTCGGTGATGTACTGGAGCGCTTGCGCTCGATAGGGCGAGTCGAGCAGCGCGTCGTAGATCGTGCCGAGGTTGTCGTCGGGTACGCCGTCGTCGTCGACGTCGTTCCGTTCGACCAGCTGTGCGAACTCGGGTGACTGCTCTGCGTACGTGTCGATCACGCCGATGATGCTCTCGGCGTCGGCCTCACGACCGCTTGCCACGATCGCGTCGGGCGGGTCCTGATTCGCGCGTTGGATCGCTTCCAAACTGTGGTCCTCGCGTAACGGCCCCTCGGCATACACCGTCACCGAACTCCCTTGGGTAGTGCTGAACCGGTCTTCGAGGAAGTTCGTCGTATCGGTCACGGTGTACTCGCCGGGCGCGAACGGCTCGGGCAGCCCCTCGACGTAGTCGGGAATCTCCTCCGGCGGGAGGAAGTCGTCCTGGGAGAAGGAGGTGTCGACGCCGGTGGCGTAGAAGCCCGAGGCCACCGAGACGAGCAGCGTCACGACCAGCAGCGCGTAGGGCGCGCGCTTTGCGGCCCCGACACCGACCAGCAGCGCACGTCCCAGCAGCGACCCTTCCGACCCGAGCGGCGAGAGACCGAACTCCGGGATGCCGTACTTCGCCCGGAGCTGGTCGGCCCACACCTTCGCCGCCGGTAGGAAGATCCCGAATATCAGGAACGTGAACACGATCCCGACCGCAGCGATCAGCCCGAACTGCCGGATCGGCTGGAGATCGCTGATGCCGTTCGCGGCGAACCCCACCACGGTGGTGCCGGTGACGATGAAAAAGGCCACCAGCAGCTGATCGGTCGCGGTCCGCATCGACTGCTTGACGTCGATCCCCTGGACGCGCTCCTCGCGATACCGGTTGATCGCGTGGATGCCGAAGTCGATCCCGACTGCGAGCAGGAGTGGCGGCACCGCGATGAGCATCTGGGAGAACGGCAGCCCGGCGAGGCCGGTGAACCCGAACGTCCAGATGATCGCCATCACGAGCGAGAGCACCCCCAGTAAGAGATCGATCGGGTCGCGGTAGGCGAACACCAGGAAGACCAGAATCAGCAGGGCGGCCGCGGGGACCACGATGATCAGCGAGTCGAAGATGATGCTGGTGAACTCGTCGGCGACGAGGCCGCTGCCGAACACCCGGATGTCGCTGTCGACGCTCCCGACGACGTCCTGCGAGCGCGTCTGGATCGGCGTCAGTGGGCTCTCGCCGCCCGTGCCCGCTGCCGACGACGAGACGCCGCCGAGAACGTCGTGCTGGACGGTCCCGATGGTTGCGGAGGCCGACGCCGACTTTCGGTTGAAGTCGTTGCTCACGAGGCCGGTGAAACCGGGCCCTTCGGCCGCGGTCCGTATCGCGGCCTCGATCTCGCCGGTGGTCGCGCCCTCGATCGCGTCGATCTGTGCGCTCGGCGTCGTGGCCCGCGGGTCGATGGTCTGGGCGACGACGCTCGCGGCGCTCGACGACCCTACTACCCGCAGTTCCTCGTGCTCGGTGAGGCGCTGTTGGGATTCGAGCATCGCCAACAGCTCGTCTTTGGCGAGTACGTTCGATCCCGATTGGATGAGCTGTGTGCTGCCGTTGCTCTCCTCGAACGTCGCCGAGAACTCCTGGTCGATATCGTCGAGCGCGGCCTGTGCGGGGCTGTCCTGGGTGAACTGGCTGGTGCCGGCGTCGGTCGAGATATTGGCGAGTCCGGCCCCGAAGACGACCGTGAGGAGCACGAACGCGATGATCACCGTGCGCGGTCGCTCGGTGATCCACTCGTCGATCCGATCGATGTAGCGCTGGTAGTCCACCATCAGTCCCGGCTCACCGCCGTGACCAGACCCAGCCGACCCCGAGCACGACGAGCAGCGCAACGAGGCCGACCGTCAGCCCGAGCGAGGAGAGGATCCCACCGCTTTCCGACGCGGTGGTCTCGACCGGCACCTCGTAGGTGTCTGAGAGCGTGGACTCGCCGTCCGCCGTATCGTACTGGAAGTCGACCGACAGCGGGTACTGACCCTCGCTCGCGTCACCGCCCGCGCTCACGTCGAAGGCGATCTGTTTCGTCTCGCCCGGACCGAGTCGCGAGATGTACGCCTCGTCACTCCCGAGCGAGAGCGGGGCGTCGACGAACGCCTTGGCGTTGGCGTTGCGGACCACGCTATCGCGGTTGTTGGTCACGTTGAGTGTCACCGTTTCCGAGGAGCCCGCACCGACGCTCGCGTTCGCGGGCTCGATCGTGAACTCGTCGCGCTGTGGCTCGATCGGCACCTGCGTGTCGAGCGTGCCGCTTCGGCGTGGATCGCCGTTCCGATTGTCGTACTCCACGACGAACGAGAACTGGCGCTGGCCCGCCTCGGCGCTGTCCGTTACCTCGACCGGGAACGAGACGTTCGCCGTCTCGCCGGCCGGCAGATTGCCGATCGCGAACTCGGTCTCCTGAGCGTTCAGGTTCTGTCCCTGGGTCGCGAGTTGTACGACCGCGTTCTGCACGTCCTGTGGCCCCTCGTTCGTGATCTGTGCGGTGACGTTGCCCTCGTCACCCACCCGGAGCGTGCTACTGGCGTTGTCGAGATCGAACGCCTGTTCGGGCTGTGGCGTGACGCCGACCGTGAACGGCCCGCCGCGGGCCGCGTCGCCGTCACCGTCGCTGTAGGACACCGACGCCTGGAACGGGTAGCTCTGCACGTCGGTCGTGTTGCTCGCGGTGGCGTTGAACGTGATCGTCCGCTGTGCGCCCGCCGGCCAGTCGCCGACGAACTGGGTCGCGTTCGCGGTTCGGCCGAAGGTGATGTCGCCGGTGAGCGACTGGAGCGAGACGGTCGCCTCGGAGGCGTTCGCACCCGTGTTTTCGAGCGTCACCGAGATCGGTCCCTCGTCGCCGACCTGCACACTCGAACTCGTCTCGACCACGTTGAAGTCGTCGGTGGATTCGCCGGGCGTGACGCCGAACGCCAGCGGGCCGGCCCGTCCCTGATCCCCGTCGCTATCGTCGTACGTTATCGAGGTCTGGAGCGGATAGGTCGCGCCGGTCGCACCCTCGGCGGCGCGCACGTCGTACTCGAAGGTCCGGGTGTCGCCCGTGTCCCAGTCCTCGACGTACCGAGTGGCGTTCGCCGACTGGCCGAACAGGATGCCACCGGAGAGTGACTGCGTCGAAACCGTGGCGTCGGTGACGTTCCTGCCGGTGTTGGTGAGCGTGACCGAGAGCGTTCCCTCCTCACCCGCTTCCACCGCGGGATCGACGGATTCGATCTCGAAGTCGTCGCTCTCCTCGCCGATCTCGACCCGCGCGTTGAGGGTCGCACTCCGCATCGGGTTCCCGTCATCGTCGTAGTACTGCACCGTGAGCGGAAGCTGGCGCAGTCCCGATTCGGCTTCGCTGTCGACGACCACGGGGAGTTCGAACCCTTCGGACTCGTCGGGATCGAGGTTCCCGAGCACGACCTGGGTCTGTCGGGGGATCACGTCGCGGCTGGCGTTCGGGCCGACCGTGAGCACCGCATCGGTCGCGGTCTCGGGGCCGTCGTTCGTGATCGTGCCCGTGATCGTACCGCTGTCGCCGACCGAGAGATCACCGTCGACGCTGCCGAGCGAGAACGACTGCTCGCCCGCGGGCGTGACGCCGAACGTCAGCGGCGCGGACTGGGCCGCGTTGCCGTCGTCGTCCTCGTAGGAGACCGTCGTCCGAACCGGGTACTCCGCCGTATCGGCCGACGGCGTGGCCTGCATCGTCACCTCGATGGTTCTGGTCTCGCCCTCGTCCCACTCGCCGACGAATCGACTGGTGGTCGGTGACTGGCCGAACAGGAGGTCGCCACTCGGCGACTGGAAGTCGACGACCGCATCGGTCGCGTCCTCGCCGGTGTTTTCGATGGTGACCGCAACGGTGCCGCTGCCGCCGACCGCCACGCTGTCGTCGACGCCGGTGACGTCGAATTCGGCGTCGGGCGAGGCGGTCTGCGCGCCGCCGCTACCGCCCTGTGCGCCGGCCGTCTGTGCGCCACTGCCCGCCTGCGCACCTGCTCCAGCCTGTCCACCGGCTTGCGATCCGCCCGCTTGGCCGCCGGCTCCGGCCGGTGCTGCACCACTCGGTGCTCCGCCGGCTTGTGCACCGCCAGCCTGTGCGCCACCGGCCGGCGCTGCACCACTTGGCGCGCTACCTGACTGCGCGCCGCCCGCTTGTGATCCGCCCGCCTGTGCGCTACCGGCTTGTGCGCCACCGGAACGTCCCGCGCCCGCTTGGGCCCCGCTGGCTCCTTGGCTGCCGGCCGTCGATGCCGTTCGAGCGGATGCACTGTCCGTTCCGCCGGCCGCCCCTCCGGTGCGCTGGCTCTGGGCTCCCGCCGCCTCGGTCGACTGTGATCCCGATTGTCCGGAGGATTGAGTAGCTTCGCCATCGCCTCCCGACTGATCGCCAGCCGCTGTCGTCGTGGTTGTTTCCGTCGTTGTTTCGGACTGTGTCGTGGATTCTGTAGTCGTCGTCTCGGTCGCTGTCGTCGTCGTGGTTGCCGTCTCCGTGGCCGCCGATTCTTCCTCCGTCGTTGTGGTTTCGGAGGCCGTCGTGGTTTCGCTCGTTCCGTTGGAACTGTTGCCACTCTCGTTTTCCGACTCCGACGAGTTGTCCGTCGACGAGTTCATGATAGCGTCCATGTCGACCGACCCGTTGTCCTCGGCCGGGTGCTCGGTGGTTGTCGGCGCGGACTCGGTGGGCGTCGCGTTGGTCTCGTTGTTCGAAGTGGGCGCGTCGTTGCTGACGACGCCGGCGACGCTCCCCTGGATCACGAGCAATCCGACGAGGAGGGTGAACACTGTCGAGCGATTCATCGGAGTCTCCATTGCTGGACGGTGGGAGACGCGGTGTTTACTGGCATCTGTGGTCTGGTGAGGTCGAAATCGCGTATCGGCTGATCCCTGCGGCAGGCTTGTATTACTTTGCTACTAACAGGGTGGAGTGATAACGACTTCGGTGTCGGAAGGCCCTCGACCACACCGCTGCCGTTCGAGGAGGGGGTGTACGCTTTTGTCGACGCGCGATCGATGGAGTGCATGGCGCTGTACGACCGGCTCGGCGACCTCGACGTGACGATCGACGACTGGGACCTCGATCGACGGGTGCGCGACACGTCGAGCGGGTTCGAGCGGGTGACGACGGTGCTTTCGCTCCACGGCGACGGCGAGGTCGGCCGTGGCGAGGACGTCATCTACGAAACCGACGAGCACGACGCGCTGATCGAGACGGCTCCCGATCTCGTGCCGACCGGGACGATGACCCACCGCGAGTTCGCCGCCCGGATCGACGAGACCGACCTCTTCTTCGGCCGCGATCTCGACCGCGACGCGTTCCGTGACTACCGCCGCTGGGGGTTCGAGAGCGCGGCGTTCGATCTCGCGCTCAGGCAGGCCGATACGGATCTCGCCACCGCGCTCGATCGGGAGTACGAGCCGGTCGGGTTCGTCGCGAGCACCCGCCTCGGCGACCCGCCGACGTTCGATCGAATCGACGATTTTCTCGACCGCAATCCCGATCTCGGGTTCAAACTCGACCCGACCTCGGAGTGGTCCGCGGACCTGATCGACCGCCTCGCCGACACCGGCCGGGTCCGCGTGCTCGATCTGAAGGGCCAGTACCGCGGGACGAGCGTGGATCAGTCGGCTGACCCCGACCTCTACGAGCGGGTGATCGAGGGGTTCCCGGAAGCGACGATCGAGGACCCTGCGCTCACCGAGGACACCCGTCCGCTGTTCGACGGACACGAAGACCGTGTTTCGTGGGACGCCCCGATCCACGGCGTCGAGAGCGTCGAATCCCTCCCGTGGGAGCCGAGCGTACTCAACATCAAGCCCTCGCGGTTCGGCTCGGTCGCATCGCTGCTCGACACCATCGAGCACTGTCGCGAACACGAGATCACGTGCTACGGCGGTGGCCAGTTCGAACTCGATGTCGGCCGCGAGCATCTCCACGCGCTCGCGTCGGTGTTTTACCCCGACAGCTCCAACGACGTCGCGCCGCGGGCGTACAACGATCCCGATCTCGCCGACGAACTGCCGACGAGCCCGCTCGCCCCGCCGACCGAACCGTCCGGACTCGGGTGGCGCTGACCGCTATCCGATCGCGGCGACAGCCGGCCGAACGGTTATGCCCGGGCCCGTTCACACGGCGCGCATGGTGAACATCGCGGTGACCGGCGCGGCCGGCAACGTCGGCCGGACGATCCTCGATGCGTTTCCGAATCACGAGGTGACGCCGCTGACCTACGAAGCGGAGGACGACATCGACGAGATCGTCTGTGACGTGACCGACCGCGAGGCGTTCGCCGACGCCCTCGCGGGCCAGGACGTGCTGATCCACCTCGCGGGAAATCCCTCACCGTACGCCGACTGGGACGAACTCCACGAACCGAACATCGAGGGGACCTACAACGCCTACGAGGCGGCGCTCGCGAACGATCTCGATCGCGTGGTCTACGCTAGCTCGAATCATGCGATCAACATGGATGACGTCGACCAGCCCGACGAACCCGAGACGATGACCGCCGACGCGCCGACGATCCATCCCGATACCCCGCCACGACCCGACTCGTACTACGGCGTCACGAAAGTCGCCGCGGAGGCACTCGGCAACTACTACGCCGACCGCCACGGACTCGAGGTGGTCAACGTCCGCATCGGCTGGCTCATGACCGCGGCGGAACTCGCCGACACCCAGACCGATCCCGACGCCACGCCGCCCGAAGACGCCGCCCGGTTCGCCCGGGCGATGTGGCTCAGCCCGCGCGACTGCCGGGACGTTCTTCGCCGAGCGGCCACAACCGACCTGCCCGAGACGCCCCTCACTGTCCACGCCGTCTCGCGGAACGACGACCGATATCTCTCGCTGACGCACACCCAGCGGGTGCTCGGCTACCGGCCACGCGACAACGCGACCGAGGCGCTGGACCGCTGACGCACGGCCGCTCGCCACCCCGGCCACACTCGACCGGTCGCCACCCGGCCGCGGTTCGGCCGGGTCGCGGTTCGAGCTACTCAGCCGATGATCGTGACCGGGATCGAGACGCTACGCGCAACGGTTTCAGCGACGCTCCCGAGGAGGAGTCGTTTCGGCCCCGAGCGGCCGTGACTCCCGATGACGACGTGATCGACGTCGTGTTCGGCGACGTACTCGGCGATCGTCTCGCCCGGTGTACCGTCCGCGGTGGTCGTCGACACCGTCGCCCCGTGCTCTTCGGCCAGTTCGGTCGCTGCCTTCCGCACGTCCTCGCTCTCCTCACGCGCTTCCTCGTACCACCGCTTGCCGAGACCGCTGCCCGTGGAGTTGTATCCCCACTCCGCCGGGTTCAGCACGTGAATCGCCGTGATCGCCGCGTCGGGATACTCGGCGAACGTGTACTCCAGTGCGCGCCGCGATCGTTCCGACCCGTCGAACGGCACCAACACCTGCTTTGCCATGTGGTGACATACGAAGAGGAACGGCAAGAAGGTGCTGCCGGCAAGGGGAGTCCGTTGCACGAGCGTCCCGGCCCCGCACGGCTGTCGGGACGCTGCCCGCAGCCAACGACAAAAGTATATAGAGTTATGACCGCATCGATCTATCCTATCGCATGAACAAGCTCGACGAAGTCGACGCCGGGGCGCTGCGTCGCACGCTCGACGAGGTCACGGACGCGAAGGCGGCGAAGCGGCTGATGGTGGCGCTGGCGTACAAGCAGGGGACCCGCGTCGACACGCTGGCCGAGTGGTACGCCATTCCGCGCTCGACGCTGTACTCGTGGCTCGATCGCTTCGAGACCCGCCCGATCGACGAGGCGATTCGGGACGAACACCGACCCGGACGGCCCCCGAAGCTCGCCGCTGGCCAGCGTGCGGATCTCGAACGAACGCTTCGGCGTGCACCCGGCGCGTTCGGGTTCGCGGAGCCGTCGTGGACGCCCGATCTCTTGCGCCGGTACGTCGCACAACGATTCGGAGTCGCGTACTCGCTCGGCCACTCGCGTCGACTGCTCCGTGAGATCCGCGAGGAGGGGTGAGACCGTCGATCGAAGCCCGGCTAGTCGCGCCGACGAGTCGCACGATCGTTCGTCGTATTCTTGGGTCGCTCGACTGCTCGTCGCCTCTCTCGTGGAACTCGTCCAACTACTTCGGTAGCCGCGACCGAGCAGTTTTCGTCGCGGAGTCCGTCGCGGTGGTGTCCTGTGTGTCGGCGTCGGGTTTATGCGCCACCGCCGTTGATACCGTTGTATGAGCGATCAGGAGCCGAGCAGCGAGACGCTCGGACGACGGGCTGGCGAGGAAATCGGGCAGCATCTCGGTGGCCTCGCGGGACGAGCCGTTGGCGAACTGCTCACGACCGGACTCGCCGGCGTCGGCGTACCGACCGGCTCCACCGGCGGCGCTGCGGCCGACACGACGACCGGCGATCGGGACGACACCACCCAACGGGACGTGGACGAGGAGAGCGAGACGACCGAAGAGCGTACCGAGAGCGATGAGAACGACGAAAGCGACACGGGGTCGGGACGCCCCGCCTCGCGTGCAGACCTCGAAGCGATATCCTATCGGGAGCTCCAGCAGCTCGCGAAGGACGTCGACGTGACCGCGAATCTCGCGCGCGAGGAGATGGAAGACCGACTCGTCGAAACGCTGGACCTCGACGAGTAAGCGCTATTCGAGCGTTTCGTCGTTGGTGTCTCCACGTCGGTACCGCCGGAGCCGGCGGTATCCTCTCACGTTGCCGTCGGCGTCGAGGTCGATTTCGTACCGCCCGAGGATGTCCTGGGTGTCTGGGATCGAGTTCCGTTCGATCACTTCCACCGTGGAGTACCAGCCGTCGTCGTCGGCCCGGACTTCGGTGATCCCGTCGAGCGGGCGGCCGATCAGGTCAGCGGCCACACTTCGGACTTGGTTACGGATGTCGATGATGCCGAGTCCGTTCCCGTTCGATCCGTCGTCGACCGACTCGTCGCCGTCACCATCTCCGCCGCCGTCACGGTCGTTTCCATCGTCCGCGACGCTGTCGAGGCGCTCGTCGATCGCCTCGGTGGCTCCGGTGCGGTCCTCACCGTCGGTTTCTTCCTCACGGATCTCCCGAAGTGTCTCCGGGTCGTCGATCTCGTCGAGCTGGGCTTCGAGTTCGTCGATGGTGTGATCGCTGGGGTCGAGGTCGGCCATTGCTATCTGTGTCTCGGGGGTTGGTAATCAATCCCGGCCCAGCACCGGCCGGCAGCACGGATCTCGATCCGAGGTGGTGTGGGAGAGGGATGAGCGGTCAGTTTGGAAGCTGGCGGTCGGCGAGCGTTACTGCTCGGCCTCTTGTTCTTGCTCTTCGCCCGTCTCCTCGATTCGGACTTCGGGTTCGTCGGGTTCGGGCTGGACCATCGGGGACGTGCCGAGCTCGAGGTCCTTCAGGTCATCGAGCTCGCCGGACTGGCTCGCCATTTCGAGCTTTGATATCTCCTTGCTGTAGTGGAGGAAGGTGTCCACCGACGCGACGACCACCCGTGCCTCGACGGTCAGGATCTCGATCCCGACGACCGACACCCGTGCCCAGATGTCGATGACGATCCCCTTATCGAGGATGCGGTCGACCACTTCTGCGAGGCTCGCCGTACTCGGTCGTTCACTTGCCATGCTTCGACTCTTCGCCGACTTCCCATATGGGTGTTGGGGCTGCAACTGCCGCTGTCTCCCGTTCTAGCGACGAACTGCCTTCCAGTGCAGGCAGCCATCTTTTAACGACTGGCGAACCAATCGCTTTGTACGGACGAACCCGTCCAGCTACCTCATGGCGAGCACACACCTCTACACGTACGGGATCACCGACGATGGCGTCGAGTTCGAGACCGAAGGCGTCGGCGACGCGACCCGCGTGTACACGGTCGAGCACGGCAGCCTCGCGGCGATCGTGAGCGACAGCGAGACGATGGAACCCGACCGAAGCGACGAGAACCTCCGGGCGCACGACGACGTGCTCCAGGAGCTCCTGTACCGCGACGGCGGTCGGACCGTGGTCCCGATGCAGTTCGGGATGGTGTTCAAGAACGCCCGCGCACTGAAAGGCGTCCTGCGCGGCGGTCGACGGGCGTTCCGGAAGGCGCTGAACGACGTCGAGGGCCACGTCGAGCTGGGACTCAAGATCCTCGCCGACGAGGGCGCGACGGTCGACCGTGAGGCGATCGTCGCAGCGGTCCAAGAACGGCTCGATCCGGTGAGCGACGGCGAGGCCGAAAACGGACTGTTCAGCGACCGACTCGTACTCAATCGGTCGTATCTCGTCGAGCGCGACGACCGGGCGGCGTTCGACGAGGCCGTCGACGCGATCATCGACGAGTACGGCGAGACCTTTACGGTCCAGTACACCGGCCCGTGGGCACCGTACAGCTTCGTCGACATCGAGATCGGGGCCAAACGGTGAGATGTTCGTCGTCGACGACCTCCTCGTGCGGCCGTTCGTCTCGCTGCTCAACGTCGTCCACGCGATGGCGATCGAGGAGCTGTACGACACCGAGGCGATCCGCGACGACATCAAGGAGAACCGGCTGCTGTTCGAGATCGGCGAGCGCTCCCGCGAGGAGTACGAGGAGCGCCGAACTCGGCTCGAACGACAGCTCGATGTGGCCGAACAGGCGCGAGAGAACCTCCAGGGGAAAGTCGAGATCAAACGATGAGTGACAAACCCACGATCCGCGGACTGATCGGCAACGCACTCCGTGATGCGCTCGAAGCGGCCGCCGACGCGGACGATGACGGGCGCGCGAGCCGAACCGGCAGCGTCACTGACGGCCGCCGCCGCGCGGAGTACGGCATTACGGTCGGTACGCTCCGACCCGGCGAGGTACCGAGCGACGCCGGAGATTCGAGCCGGGCGGCCACGCTCGAAACGACCGACACCGAGTACGCCACGAGCGTTCGGCACGCGGACGAGGGCGTGGTGGTCACGGCCGACCTGCCGGGGATCGATCCGGCGGGGCTCGCGGCCGGCGTCACCGACAACTCACGGACGCTCCTGATCGCCGACGACGACCGACTACTCACGCGGGTGGAACTGCCCGACGGCGAGTTCGCCGTCGATGGTGCGTCGTTCAACAACGCGGTTCTCGAAGTGTATCTCCACCCTGCCGGAGACAACGGACAATGACATGACGAACGATACCTCCGCTCGCACGCCCGGTCGATCGACGAACGAACGCACCGACATCTCGGGTGACACGCTGCCGACGGAACCACCGATCGTGTTGACCGACGGCGGTGAGGACGAATCCGGAAGCGATGGCGCTGAGGACGACGAAAGCGGGGACGGAACGAGTCTCCTCTACCTCGATCTGAGTGGCCTGTTCGTCGATCTGCTCGGGGTCGAGATCGAACTGAACAGGGTCGAGCTGGATCTCTCGGCTGTTGCGGGATCGGGGAACCTCCTCGGCAACCTGCTGTCGGGGGTCGCGGGCCTGCTCGACGACGTGACGGGAGCACTCGGTGGGATCGTCCCCGAAGGTGGGATCGACTCCGGCGACCTGCTGCCGGAGATCGAGGTCCCGTCGACGTCCGACGTGTTCTTCGGTGCGATCAACGTCGTCCTCGATGCAGTCCTCGACGCGCTCGGCGACGACGAAACAGCCGCCGAGGACGATGACGGAACCGACGGCGACGAGAACGATGTAGCGGACGGCGAAGATGGCGAGGGGAACGACGACGAAGACGACACCGAGGACGACTGACAGCCACGATCACCCATGAGCCAACGAGACGAAACCGCGGAAAAGATCTCGGAACTGAAAGCACAGCTCGGCTCCGACGGGGGTATGAGCGGGCTCCTCGACAGCGGTACCGACGACACTGCCGAGAGCGAGTCCGCCGAAGACGAATCGGACGCCCCGGATAGCACGGCTTCGAGCAGTGCCGATCTCCCCGAGATCGGCGAATCGGTCGGCCGAACGCTCGGCGGGCTGGTCGGTCGTCGACTGGGCGAGGCGATCGGTCGGGAGTTCGAACTCGACGAACGGATGGTCACGCTGGCGACGAGCTATCTCGACACGATGGAGGACGGAGAGGGAGCCGGGCGTCTCGTCGGGAGCTCGACCGATGAGACCGACGACGAAACCGAAGCGGACACCGATTCCTCGGAGCTACCCGAAGACCTCGACGAGCTGTCGACCGGAGAGCTCCAGTCGCTGGCCGATCAGCTGATGGACGAACTCGAAGACCGCTCGGAGGACGGATGAGCCGTGAGCGACCAGTCGACTGCCGACGGTGAGACGTCCGAGGGCGTCGAGGAGACGCTCGACGAGCTGTCCGAGACGGTCGAAAAGACGGACGAAGGCGACAGTACGGGTGACGAGACGGGAACCGATGCCCCTGACATCGACGCTCTGATCGACCGGGCGATGGGCGACGTCGAGGCGCTGCTCACCGCCCACGAAAGCGACGACCCCTTCGAGGAGGTCCGTGAGGACGTCGACGATCTCGTCGCGGTCATCGAGGAGATCGAGGAGCTCCTCGAAACGATCGATCTCACCGATCTCCCCGAGGCCGTCGATCTCTCGGAGTTACCGGCCGCGATCGAGGCGGGCGAGGTTCCCGATGCGATCGCGGAGGGCGATCCCGGCGAGGCCGTGAAATATCGCAAACTCCTCCAGATCGTCGAACTCGGCGAACTCTGGAACGCAGTCGACATCCGCGAGTTCTGGCGGAACAAACGCGAACTCGACGATGCCGCCGGCGACGTGACCGACAACGGGGACGACGAGGACGGTCCGATGGAGACGCTCCGCGAGTTCGTCGGCGATGGCGACAGCGCCGACACCGGTAGTGACGCCAGTAGCGGTGGCGCAAGCGCGGCCGCTACCGAAAGCGATGACGAACGTGCGGACATCGACGTCCCGAGCGAAACCATTCAGCAGCGGGTTCAATCGAAGCTCAGCGACGCCGTCGGGGAGTTCAGGGAGAGCTTGCTCGACACCAGAGAACGGGTCAAGGAGCTCAAAGAGGAAAACGAGGCCCGAACCGAGGACGTCGAACAGCCCGACTCGCGGAATCCGACGGCTTATTCCTCGATCCCGAGTACACGAACCGACATGAGCGGCACCACGGCGTTTTCGACGGTGCCCGAGGAGACGCGGTACTCCTCGGCCCCGAATCGTCCACGGCTCTACGGGTCGCGCCTCGACCGGGCGGCGGAGGAACACGATGAGTGAACGCGACGGCGGTCCGACACGGCGAAGCGACAGTCTCGCGGACGTGGTCGAGATGCTGCTCGACAAGGGTGTCGTGATCAACGCCGACATCGCGGTTTCGGTCGGTGATACCGAGCTCCTCGGTGTCCAGCTCCGGGCGGCGCTCGCCTCCTTCGAGACCGCCGCGGAGTACGGACTGGAGTTCCCCGACGGAACGGACATGCGTCGGGTCGAGGCGGCCTCGGACCGGACACCGGTCGAGGAACTCGACGACGAGCGCGACGAGCCGGTGATCAACGAGAGCGGGTCGTGGCTCTCCGAGCCGCCGATCACGAGCGACGAGAGCGAATCCGACGACGACGCGAAGCACCCCTCGGAGCCCGGCGTCGGTGCGAGACCGCGGATCGGCGGACGTTCCGGCGGCGAGACCGACGAGACCGAGGGCGGCAACGGTGACGAGGACGAACCGGACGAATCGGACGAAACCGCCGGGGAAAGCGATGACGAAGATTGACCTCGACGGCGACGACGCCGCCGACGGGCTGATGACGCTGGTGCTCGCGGTCATCGAGATCCTCGTCGACGCCTTGGAACGCGAGGCGATCCGCCGGATGGAGTCGGGCGAGCTGACCGACGAGGAGGTCGAGCGCCTCGGCACGCAGCTCGCGGCAGTCGAGGAGGAGATCGATCGGCTCGAAGCCGAGGCGGAGGTGTCCGAACCGGTCGACGATCTTCGGGGTGAACTCGACGAGCTCGTCACCGATCTCGTCCATCGGGCGAACGAATCCGACCGGGCCGAGCAGGGCGTGATTCGGGATGAGTGAGTCGGCGAGCGAGTTCACAACTGGCCGATATCTCTACTGTGTCGTGACCGTCGACGACGAGACGGCCACCGGTGAGCAACTCGCACGGACGGGTGTCGACGACGAACCGGTGTATCTCGTCGTCGAGGACGATCTCGGTGCGGTGGTCCACACCTGCGACGCACTCTACGACGCTGCCGATCCCGACGTGGTCCGAAAGTGGCTCCTCGATCACCAGGCGACGATCGATGCGGCGGGCGAGCGCTTCGGGACGCCGTTGCCCTTCCAGTTCGACACCATCCTGACCGGCGACGACGACCGCGTGCGCGAGTGGCTCACCGAGGAGTCGGCAACGCTAACCCCCCATCTCGATACGCTGGCGGATCACTGGGAGTACCGAGTCGAAGTCAGCCGGGACGACGCGGTTCTCGACGAGGACCTCGCGGCCGACGACGATCGACTCGCGGAGCTCGTCGATCGGATCGAGTCGGCGGGCGAGGGAACCGCTCATCTCCTCGAAACCCAGTACGAGCAGCGCCTCGACGAACTCCGCCACGAACGCCAGGCCGAGCGAACGCGGGAACTGGCCGAACGACTCGATCCGCTCGCCAGCGAGATTCGAGAGCTCTCGCCCGAGCGCACGACGACGCTCGACGACGAGGATCGTGCGAACGACACGTCCCAAGACGACAGCGAACGTACCACACAGGCCCGCGTCTCGCTGCTGGCACACGAATCGGACGCCGAGGCGATCGGCGACACGCTCGACGAGGTCGCGGCCGAGTCGGGTGTCGAGGTGCGCTTCACTGGCCCGTGGCCACCGTACACGTTCGCCCCGACGTTCGACGAATGAAACCCTCGAAACCTGAGAACGGCGCGGTGGTCGATCTCGTTGACGCGATCCTTCGCGACGGAGTCGTGCTCCAGGCCGACGTCATCATCTCGGTCGCCGACATCCCGCTGGTGGGGTTGAAACTCCGCGCCGCACTCGCGGGGATGGATACGATGACCGAGTACGGCATCTTCGAGGAGTGGGACGCGGCCCACCGACGACGCGCGCTCGACGCCGAGGATGCGGACACGGACGACGAACAGACGAACACGAAAACCGACGAATAACAGCGACACGGCGACATCGTCGTCGAACGATCGCTCTATTCGCTCGTCTCGTTCGGTGCTTGGCCGGTTTCGAGTCCCTCGCCTTCGGGAACCGTCGCGGTGTTCTCGAACGGCGTCCCGGTTTCCTTGGGTGGTGTCTGCCCCGTTTCGAGCGCTTCGCCGTCGCTGCCGGTGTCGTCACTACCATCGCTGTTTTCGCTCCCACTACTGTTACTGTCGCCGCTTTCGCCGTTGCCACCATTGGTACTGTTACTTTCGCCGTCGGTGTCGCCGCTCTCGTTGCCACTTCTGCTGGCGAGCTGTGAACAGCCGGCGAGCAACGCGAACCCAGTCATACTTCCCCAACCGGTGAGATACTGGCGTCGATCCATTATCGTATCGATCGGACCATGCAACGAAAACGTTCGGATATACGTCTCGGGACGCCGCCACCAGCCGGCGTATCGTTTAGGGGCGTCGACCGACAACCCTGCTCCGATGGCCACGACGACGTACCGCGACGTCCGCTCGATCGCGATCCACGCCGAGGACGTGGTGGCTGCGATCGAGGCGAACCGAAGCGACGACCCTCGAACGGTGCTCCGGGTGACGCCACCGTTCGACGGCCGAATGCGGGCGCGACTCCACGTCGAACACGACGGCGAGTACGCCGCAAGCGACGATCCGGACCCGATCCACGTCACGCCTTCGCGACTCGTCGCGGACCCGCCGGTCCGCCCGACGCCGGACGAGACCGCCGATCGACTCCGCGCCGATCCCGACGCGGAGTATTCCGTCGAAACTCACCACGAGCGCCACGCGGCGGCGATGACGACGTGGCGCGAGGCGCTCGCCGGATCGATCGTCGACTCGATCGTGCTCGATGGGCTGGATGGAGCCCACAGCGAATCATCCGCCCCCCACAGCGTCGGCGTGGTCGTGCTCGGCTGAGTCGTCTCGTCCGGTTTATCCGATGGCCGGGGCTATCCCATCCATGACCGACGACGCTCCATCGATCCTGAGCCACGAAGAGACAGCGATTGCCGCCGCGCTCGCCGAGGGAACCGACCCCGTGACCATCGCCGACGAGCGCGACAGCTCGGTCGCGGCGGTCGAGGCGTCGATCGACCGCATCCGTGAGAAGACCGAGCGCGCGTTCGCTACTCTCGAAGCCAGCCCGTTCGCCGCCGACCTCGCACGCGACTTCGACCCCGAGCGCCGCGCCGCACTCCGCGCCGCACTCGATGAGTGAGCAGTCCCCATACTGCTTCGGACTCGCTGGTCTCGAACCGTCGAAAAACGGCCGTGCACTCCGAAGCGGTCGTCTCGACCCCATCTATCGCTATCGAAACGCCACATTAATGTTGCTACTCTGCCACGAAAGTGCGTCAACGCTCACCATAGTATAAGTCACTCCAGTGAGATAGATCGTTCGGGGCCGTCAGTATGTCACGGAGGACCGAACGAGTGCTCGCCCGTGGGACCGGCGAGACGGACGGGGTCGACGCAACGCTCGCGTCGCTGTACGCGAACTACCGGGACGATCCCCGGACACAACCGATCCAGGCGATCGCGTTCTGGCTGGCAGTCGGACTGCCCGTCGTCACTCTCGTACTGCTCGCAACTGGACTCTCGAACGGGGCGGAAGTGGCGCTGTTCGTCGGGTTGTTGGGACTGAACGCCGTCGCGATCGTCGCCGGCCACGCCCACCGCGCCTGACGTGGCCGGTTGCGTTTCACTCGCCCGAGAGCGCCGCCCGAAGCCGAGGCCACTCTGCGGCGATCGTCCGGTGCTTGAGCAACACGAATCCCGTGAAGATCAACACGAACCCGGCGATCGTCGCCGCATCGATCGATTCGTCGAGGACGAGCGCGCCCGAGATCGCGGCGAACACCGGCGCGACGTACGAGACGAGGTTGATCTCGATGGGGCCGAGCCGATCGAGCAGATCGAAGTAGATGAGGAAGCCGACCGCGCTCGCCCCGATCGAGAGATACGCGAGCGCGGCGAGCGCACCCGGCGTGACGGTGACTGCCCCGAACGACTCGCCGAGAGCGACGCTCACACCGTGTAACAGGACTGCGCCGCCGACCATCGACCACGCTTCCATCGTTTCGATCGGAAGATCGGCAGGGATCCGACGAGTCAGCACGCTGCCGAGCGCGAACGCGAACGCCGCCGCGAACACGAGCCCCTCCGCGAGCAGGTTTCCGCCGAGGAGGTTCGCCGGGTTCGGGCTGGTCAGCACGACCACGCCGACGAGTCCGAGCAGGATGCCAGCGATGCCGGCGGTCGTGAGGCGCTCGCTGGGGAGAAACACCCGCGCGAACGCGGTCGTCAGCACGGGCGAGAGGCTGACGACGACCGACGCGGCCGCGCTGGTGGTCCCCTGCTCGCCGACGAACAGGAAGGCGTGGTACGCGGCGATCAGAAAGACCGCGCCGACCCCGACGAGCGCCCACTCGTTTCGGCTCCGGGGCAGCCACCGGTCGGTCGCGTAGACTGCGTAGCCGAGCATCATGAGACCGGCGACGTCGTATCGAAACGCCGCGAACAGGACGGGCGGGAAGTACGTGAGGCCCGCCTTGATCGCCATGAACGCGGTCCCCCACAGCCCGGCGAGGACGAGAAATGCGAGGAGGTTGCGATAGCGCACCACAGGATCTCCGCGAGGCGACGACCTGAACGTTACGCACTCGACTCATCCGCCGCCCACTCGCCCTCCTCTTCCAGGTCGGCGTCCGTGGCCTGTGCCCGCTCTTCGGGGGGTTCGAGCGGCGTGCTCTGCCAGTAGGGATGGTCGTCGATCGCCCGGAAACACGCCGCCTCGTGGTTCGATCCCGCGTCGAACCGGTCCGGATCGTCCTCGCGGCACGCCTCGCGGGCGTGGGGACACCTCGTGTGGAACCGGCAGCCCGATGGCGGATCACGTGGCGATGGCACGTCGCCCGCGAGTGCCTCGACATCGCGGTCGCGCTCGGCGGTGTTCGCGCGCGGAACGCTTTCGAGTAGCGCCTCGGTGTAGGGATGGCTCGGGTGCTCGAAGATCGGTTCCACGGGGCCGATCTCCACGATCTCGCCGAGATACATCACCGCGACGCGATCCGAGATATGCCGCACAACGGAGAGGTCGTGGGCGATGAACAGGTAGGTGAGGTCGAACTCGTCCTGGAGATCCCCCAGGAGATTCAGGATCTGGGCCTGGACGGAGACGTCGAGCGCGCTCACGGGTTCGTCGAGCACGACGAACTCGGGATCGAGCGCGAGCGCACGGGCGATCCCGACGCGCTGGCGCTGACCGCCCGAAAACTCGTGGGGGTAGCGCTCGCGCTGGGCCGCCGAGAGGCCGACCCGTTCGAGGAGGTCGGCGACGCGCTCGCGACGCAGCCGGGAGCGATCCGTTCCGACGGCGACAGTCACACCGGTATCGCTCACTGTCACGTCGTCCTCGCGGACGGAGGCGTTCACGTCCGCACGCTCCTCGATGCGTACCGTCGGTTCTTCGCCGGTGCGGTCGACGCGAACGACGAAAGCCGCCGCCTCGCTGGCGACGAGATCGCCGCCCTCGATCGTCACCGCGTCGGTATCGATTTTCTCTTCGACATCCGGGCTCTCGCTGGCGGCCACGTCCCGGCCGGCGTCCACGACGGCGACCCCGACGTCAGCTGCGGGTTTCGGCAAGCCGTGAACCCGGAGGGGCTCGGCGACGATTTCGCCGACGGTCTGGCGGGGATCAAGGCTCGAAAACGGGTCCTGAAAGACGATCCCCGCACGCCGACGAAACGCCTTTTCCTCGTCGCCGGACAGCTCCGCGACCGGTTCGCCGTCGAAACGCACGGTCCCTGCGGTCGCTTCGCGGAGCCCCAGCAGAGTTTCGCCGGTGGTCGACTTCCCACAGCCCGATTCACCGACCAGTCCGAGGGTTTCGCCGCGCTCGACCGCGAACTCCACGCCGTCGACCGCCCTGACGGCGGTCGGGTCGCGCCCGAGCAGGCGATCGAACAGCGAGTCGTTCTCGTAGTAGTGCTTTTCGAGACCGTCGACGCTTACCAGCGGTTCGTTCGATCCCACGGTCCGCGTTTCGTCCACGTCGGTCTCGTCGTGATCGAGTCGTTCGCTCATGTGTCAGTTCCTTCGTTTGATTCGTCGAAGTATTCCTCCGATAGTGCGCGTGCCTCGTCGAACTCGTGATCGGCGAGGTAGCACTTCGCGGTGTGAGCGGTCGCGCCGCCTCCTGCCCCGTTCGCTCCTGCCGCATCCGCTTCCGCTCTGTCCGCCCCCTCAGCAACGCCCGCACCGTCGACCGCGAACGATGGCGGCTTGTCGAGGCATTCTTCCATCGCTTTCGGACACCGATCGGCGAAGTAACACCGGTCGTCCATCTCCGCCGCGAGCAGGCTCGGGACGTTGCCCTCGATGGGATCGAGCCGCGGGGCAGGATCGTCGAGATCCGGGATCGATCCCAGCAGTCCCTGAGTGTAGGGATGTGCTGGACTGTCGAACACGGCCTCCAGATTACCGTGCTCGACGATCTCGCCGGCGTACATCACCCCGAGTCGATCGCACGTTCTGGCGATCACACCGAGATCGTGGGTGATCAGCACGATCGCCATGTCGAGTTCGTCCTGGAGGTCGGCGAGGAGATTCAGAATCTGGGCCTCGATGGTGACATCGAGGGCGGTGGTGGGCTCGTCGGCGATCAGGAGATCTGGCTCGCCCGCGAGCGCCTGGGCGACCATCGCGCGCTGGAGCATTCCTCCCGAGTACTGGTGGGGGTACTCCTCGGCACGCGCTTCTGGATCGGGGATCCCGACCTGGCCGAGGAGTTCGATCGCACGTTCGTGACTCTCCTCGCCGACGTAATCGCGAGTCGGAATGACCGTGCTCGCCACCATCGATCCCAATCCGAACCCCTGGGTGCGCGAGCGGGTCGAGCGCGGGTTCGCGCTCGCGCGGCGCTGGACCTCGACCGCCTCAGCGATCTGCTCGCCCACGGTGATCGAGGGGTTGAAGCTGCTCATCGGGTCCTGGAAGATCATACTCACCGACGAGCCCCGGAGCGAACGCCGGACCTCGGGGGGCACGCGCCGGAGATCCACTCTGTCCCCGTCGACGGCGTCGGGATGATCGTCGCCCATCTCGCCCGCGAGGTCGGCGTCGCGATACCAGACCTCGCCTGAGACGATCTCGCCGGGTGACTCCACGAGATCGATGATCGAGAGCGCTGTGACCGATTTCCCGGAACCGGACTCGCCGACCACGCCGAACACCTCGCCGTCGTGGACGGTGAAATCGACCGATTCGACCGCGTTGACCTGGCCCTCCTCGGTGAAGAATCGGGTCGTGAGGTCGCGAACGTCGAGCAGGGGATCGGAGCTTTCACCGCCGGCCATCACGCCCCACCTCCCTCGCCCTCGATACCGGGATCGAGCGCGTCGCGGAGCCAGTCGCCGATCAGGTTGACGCCGATCACGGTCAGCACGATCGCGATGCCTGGCATCGTCGAGATCCACCACGCGGTGGCGAGGTAGTCACGGCCCTGCGCGATATCGAACCCCCACGAGAGGTTCGCGCCCGAGAACCCGAGATACGACAGCGAGCTTTCGAGGAGGATGATCGCCGCGATCTGGATGGTCGCGAGCACCAGAATCGGGGTGATACTGTTCGGCAGCACGTGTTTTCGGAGGATGAACCGGTCGCTCGCGCCGACCGACCGTGCGGCCTTGACGTATTCGGCGTCGGTGATCGAGAGTGCCTCGCCCCGCGCGACGCGGGCGAACCACACCCAGTTGACCAGTGCGACCACGAGGATCACGGTGCCAGGCAGCGCGAACGACTCGGGCATCCCGGGAGCGAATCCGAGCGCGACGATCGGATCAGGCACTCTGACTGTCGCGCCGCCGAACAGCCCCACGAGCGCGACCGCGAGCACGAGCGACGGGAACGCGAGCATCACGTCTGCGCCCCGCATCAGCGCGTCGTCGACTTTTCCCCCATAATAGCCCGCCGATAACCCGACTGTGACGCCGAGGACGGTGGCGATCGCAGTACCAAGAACGCCGACGAGCAATGAGGTCCGTGCGCCGTAGAGCACCCGTGAGAGCATGTCGCGGCCGAGCGAGTCAGTACCAAGAGGGTGGGCAGCGCTCGCGCTGATGTTCGTGGTTTCGTTCACGATCTGGATCTCGCCGTCGACCATCTGTGAGGAGGTCTCATTGGTCTGTGTGCTGAATCCAAGGGGTGGGAGCGACGAGTTGTTGAGGTCCTGATCGAAGGGGTTCTGCGGGGCGAGTACGGGCGCGAGCACCGCCACCAGCACGACCGCGACCACGAGCACGATCCCGACTTTCGCCAGGGCGTTGCCGCGGAGTTCGCGCTGGAGGTTCCGGAGGGTGCGTGGTTGGATCATTCGTTCGCCACCTGCGGGTTGAGCGAGGCGTACAGCGCGTCAACGAGGAGATTGACGATCACGAATCCAGCCCCGATCACGATCAGCGAGCCCTGGATCATCGGCCAGTCACGCGCGTTGATCGCGTTGATTACTAAGGTACCGAGCCCGGGCCACGCGAACACCGCCTCGGTGATGACCGCGCCGCCGATCAGCGTTCCCAGCTGCAGGCCCACCACCGTGATGACGGGGATCAGCGTGTTCCGGAGGGCGTGTTTGTACCGCACGAGCGTCTCGGGCAACCCTTTCGCGCGCGAGGCCCGGATGTAGGTCTTGCCGAGCTCGTCGAGCATCCCGCTTCTGGTGAGGCGGGTGATGAGCGCGGTAAAATAGGTGCCGAGCGTGATTGCCGGCAGCGTGATGTGGGCGAGCCATGTCACGAGGCCGTCGAAACTTCCTTCGGAGAACAGCATCTCGATCGCGGGAAGAAGGCCGACGACCCGCCGACTCGTCGGGAACAGGCCGAACTGGACGGCGAGCACGAGCACCAGCATGATGCCGAGCCAGAAGTTGGGCGTGCTGATCCCCACCAGCGAGAACGTGGTCGCGCCGTAGTCGGCAGGCTGGTGGCGATGGGTCGCGCTGATCACGCCGAGCGGGATCGACAGCACGACGGCGACGATGCTCGACGCGATCGCGAGCTCGAGCGTCGCGGGCAGCCGGTTGAAGATGCGGGTGCTCGCTGCGGTGCCCGAGATGTACGAGTAGCCCATGTCGCCCTGGAGGAGATTGAGGAGGTAATCGATGTACTGGACGTATATCGGACGGTTCAGACCGAGTTCGACGGCGATCTGTTCGCGGAGCGCCTGGCTCGCGTCGAGCGGCGCGACGAACGTGATCGGGTTGCCCGGCGTGACGAAACGCAGGAGGAAGACAACGGTCACGACCCCCCAGATCACGAACACGCCCTGGAGCGTGCGCTTGAGGAGGAATCGACCGGTCGGCATCAGTGTCGCCCTCCCGCCGTCGACACCGTCCGTTCGCCGACCGCGTACCGGGGTCGTTGGCGAGGTGACTCCATTCGGGTTGTCAGTTCGTCTCGCTCATCGCGTAGGCGTTGATGCGCTCGTCGCGGCGCGCGCTCCACTCTACCCGATTGTTCACGCCGTAGACGCTGTACTGGCGATTCAGGAAGATCCACGGGGCTTGCTCGCGACAGAGCGCGTTCGCCTCTTTGAGGAGCGACGCACGCCGCTCCTCGTCGCTCGTGGACTGGGCCTCCGAAATGAGCGAGTCGAGCTCGTCGTTGCTGTAGGAGGTGAGTGCACCGTCGCTCGTCAACAGCGGAATGATCGTCTGGCTCGCGTCGAACGTGGCGTTGCCCCACCCGATCAGGTAGAAGTCCGGGCCGGTCGTGATGTCGCCGTCGGTGAGTTCGCCCGCGAGCGTGCTGAACTCGCGCTGGCTGATCCCACACGAGACGTTCGAGAGCGAGTCGATCTGGCTCACGACCGCCTGGGCGATCTCGACGTCCTTGAGGTAGCGTCCGACTGGCGTGTGGAGCGTGATCTCCGCGCCCGCAAAACCACTCTCCTCGACCAGCGACTCGGCTCGATCCTGATCTTGTGGGTAGGGCTCGACGTTGCCGTTGTACCCGACGAACCCCTCCAGGGTCGGCTGCCCCGTCGGATCGGCGAACCCCGAAAGCACGTTCTCGATGATCCCCTGGAGGTTCACCGCGTAGTTCATCGCCTGGCGGAACTGGGGGCTCGAAAACGGCTCGACGTCGTAGCGCATCGCGTTGTAGATGACACGCGTGCTCGGGACCGCGCTCAGTCCCGCGCTGTTGCTGGAACGAACCCGCTGGGCGTCTTGGGGCGGGACGTTGACTGCCACATCGGTCTCGCCCTCCAGCAGCTGGTTGACACGGGTACTCGACTCCTCAGCGGCGTTGAACGTGAGCTGTGAGATGTCGGCCGGCTCGCGCCAGTAGTCCTCGTAGCGCGAGAGCACCACGCGGACGCCCTGTTCGTAGGCATCGAGCTGAAACGGCCCGGTGCCGTTCATGTTCTGGGCGATCTCCTCCTGGGAGCGTTCCTCGACCCACGACTGCTGCATGATGTCGCCATAGGTCGCAAACGACGCGAAGACGATCGGGTTGAACCCGTCCGACATCACGTCGACCGCGCGCTCGCCGTCGACGACTTCCGCGCCGGTCACGCCAGCGAGCTGGTCGGCCTGGGGACTGGCGAATCCGACGTCCTCTTTGACGATCCGATTGACGCTGAAGGCGACGTCTTCGGGGGTGAGGTCGTCGCCGTTGTGGAAGGTGACCCCCTCCTGGAGCGTGAAGCGCACCCGCCCCTCCTCGACGCGCTCGTAGTCGGTGGCGAGCTTCTGGATAACCTTGCCCTCTGCATCGCGTGCGAGCACACCCTCGTAGGCGTGGAGCACCACGTTGTCGGTCGGCGTCTCGCGGTGGTTCTGCGGGTCGAGCGTCGACGGTGGTTGACCCTGCGTGATCGTCACCGCGAACTCGCCGGTGCCCGATCCGCCCCCGCTCTCGTTGCCACCGCCGCTTTCGTTGCCGGCTGCGGTACCGTTTCCGTCCTCCGCTCCGCCGCTGGGCGTGCTCTCTGCGGTATCGGCTCCGCCGCTGGCGTTGCCACCGCCGCCAGAACCGTTGTTGCCACCGTTGCCACCACCGCCGGAACAGCCGGCGAGCGCGGTCGTCGCTGCCGCGCTCCCGGCGAGCGCGAGGAAGCGCCGCCGGCTCGTCGAACGATCGTCCGTGTCAACCATGTTCCGCACATTGGCGCATCGTGGTATATATGCTACGGTAGGGGTTAACAGCCCTACTGGTCCAACTTCTGTTTTCTCACTGGCGTCTCAAGCGATACACCGAACGAAAGCCAGTTCCGGCGTTCATAGAGCGGATATGTTCGTGACCTAGTACGGCTGACACTGCCGATTATCGATCGAAAAGGGTTATTTTCATTTCCACAACGAGTGGTGCACTCTTGACCAGGGTCTTGGTCGACCGACGGAGCCGCTTGGAGCGTTCTCGATGAAAAACACCGAATGCGCTGACGAACTCCGTAGCGGTCGTTTCATGGCGATATCGAAGTACCCGTGCTCGATGACCGTAGTGACTGTCTCGTAATACTACACACTCGATTCTATTCTAGCCGAGGGTCCGGCGTTCGCTGACGGGCGATTTCCCGACACACGGGGAACTCACTTGCCGAATCAACGGTTCAAGAACAGCGCTCCTGTCGTTTACCGCAATCCCAGTCATTATGGATTGGGGCCTGCAGACTCCGGAGTGTGTCATCATATACCGATCGGCGAGGCTTTCTGAAAGTCGCAGGCTCGGTCGCCGCATCATCGACTCTCATCGGAACAGCGAACGCAGCGGGCCGAGGAAGCGGCACTCGATACGCGGCGTTCAACGTTGTGGACCTGAACACGGAGCAGGTACAACAGAAGGGCGACGAACAAGCCGCTGCTGCCGCTCGTGTGATTCAGGAGATCGACCCGGACGTCATCGTCGTTAACGAACTTGCCAACAACATCCAAAAAGCGAGAGTTGCAGACGGCGTTCCTACGGAGAAGACGAACATCCAAGCGTTCGTCGACAACTATCTCAGTGAACCACAGCATCGAACCCTCGACGGGATCGAGTATGAATATACGCTCCAACCGACCAGCAACACGGGCGTCCTTCCCGAGGAGCCGTACGACTTCAACAAGGACGGCACCGCCGGCGAACGCCCGGGTGATGCGTTCGGGTTCGGTGTCTTCCCCGGCCAGTACGCGTTCGGGATCGCAAGCAAACATCCGTTCGACGAGGCTAACATCCGGTCGTTCCAGAAGTTCCGCTGGACCGATATGCCCGGGAACCTGATTCCGCTCGCGGGTGAGGCCGGGGTCGATACGGATGGCATCTACCTGACGGAGGCCGAGACGGATGTCTATCGACTCTCCTCGAAAACCCACATCGATGTCCCGTTCGAGGTAGACGGTGGGACGGTTCATGGACTGTTCAGCCACCCGACCCCGCCCGTCTTCGACGGCCCGAACAACTTCAACGGGCGGTGGAATCACGACGAGGTGCGGTTCTTCGCGGATTACGTCGCCGGGGCGGACTACATCCACGACGACAGCGGGAGGAAGGGTGGACTCGCGGACGACGCCTCGTACGTCCTGATGGGCGATATGAACGCCGGTCCGGGGGATGAACCACTCGATCCGGCGACGAAGTACTTCATCGAAAACGACGATTTCACCACCCGACGTCTGCCGACGAGTCCGGGTGGCGCACAACGAGGCAACCCGTACGCGACCGCCACCTTCGATGCCAGACCGAAAGTCGATTGGGTCCTTCCGTCGCCGGATCTCTCGTTGCGGTCGTCCTCAGTCGTCTGGCCGAGCAAGAACGCATCCAAACGCGGGCTCGGCGAGGCCGTCGACACTGCGTCGGACCACCGGATGGTCTGGGCAGATATCGACAACCGGCAGCGAGGGGCCTCCGGACGACCATCACGATAACCGATTCGACCATCCGTTCACCGTCCAATACTGGAACGATTCTATACCGCGTCCGGTGGATATCCGCTGAAGCACGTCGGTTGCTCCGCCACTTCTCTTCGCTACGGCTCTGCTGGAGCAACTATGTCGGCGATCTGAGAAAAATCCGCCTCGCACTACTCCACGGTGTTCCGGATCGAGAATCACGTCGTCCGAATCCTGCATATCGAGTCATCGATCGAACGATTTCGATATGCAACGCCGAGGCTCATCCCTCCGATCTCGTGTCCGCGATCGAAGATGCGCTGGACGAACGCAAGCCAGTCACCGCCTGTGGTCCGGGTGGTCACCCGAGCAGAACACCTTCGACGAATCGATGTACAAAATCCGGTGATCAGGTGAATCAAAACGGGCGGCGAGCACCCGTGACACACTGATCCCGCACCCCCGGGCGTCGTCGACCGGCCCCAGCAGCCCGTACTGTTAAGGTTGCGTGTGTGATAGCGTTAGCATGGCCGCCTACGGCCGGCCGACCCTCCGGGATCTGTTCGACGACTCGCCCACCCCCCACATCGCCCACCCGCCGCGGACCCACCATCGGGAGTTCTACGTCGCCACCGACGGGTCCTTTCGCGCCGCGGGTGGCGGCCTCGGCGTCGTGATCGAAACCCGCGACGGCGAGCGCGTCGCACGGCTCTCGATTCCCGACGACCCGCCGGACAACAACGTCGCCGAGTACCGCGCGCTCCACCTCGGCCTCGACGTGCTCGCCGCGCGCACGCCGCCGGGGACCCGCGTGGGCGTCCTCGTCGATCACGATGCGCTCGCGGCGAACGCGAACCGGACTGTGCTCGCCGCCCGCCGCTCGGACTGGCGCACCCACCCGGTGTCGGTCCCCGCGGATTCGCGCCACCACTGGCGCGGGATCCGGGCACGCCTCCGGGAGTTCGGGGCGTGTCGCGTGGCGCGCATCCAGAGCGGCGAGAACCCCGCCCATCCGCTCGCCAACGCTCCAGACCAGTACGGCCACGTCAACGACGAGACCAATCGGTGTGTGCGCCCGATCCCAGCCGTCGACCGCCGCGAGGAGGTCCCACCACCCTCGCGTGCCGATCGCCCCGCCAGCGATTGAGGCGGCGTCGCTCCGTGACCGGGTTGCCGGCGTCGGACCGATACGGCGACGCTGTCGGTCGTTGGCCCGGCAAATGCAACCCCCGAGCACAACCGAGCGGCCCATGAACCTATAAGAGATGCGACCGAAGGGAGGGACACGAATGCGAACGGGAGTGGGTACATCGTATGGCGGTTGACGCCGGTGGTACGGACGGGCCCCCGCCCGTCGCCGACGACCTGATCCTCGTCTCGAACCGCCAGCCGTACACACACAGCTACGAGCACGACGACGCGGGCGAGCGGACCATCAGTGTCAACCGGCCCGCCGGCGGGCTCACGGCCGGACTCGATCCCGTGATGCAGGAGACCGACGGGACGTGGGTCGCGTGGGGCGACGGCGAGGCCGACGCCGACGTCACCGACGAGAACGGTGAGGTCCGGATGCCGCCCGAGTCCGAGGCCTACACCCTCAAACGCCTCTGGCTCTCCGAGGAGGAGGTCGAGGGCTACTACTACGGCTACAGCAACCGGGTGCTCTGGCCGCTGTGTCACGGCGGGACGATGAAGACCGAGTACGTCGAGCGGTTCTGGCAGCGCTACCAACAGGTCAACGAGCGCTTCGCCGAGGCGGTCGCGGAATCGGCGAGCGACGATCCCCTCGTGTGGTTTCAGGACTATCACTTCACGCTCGCGCCGCGCGCCGTGCGCGACGCGCTCGACGACCCCTTCATCATGCATTTCTGGCACATCACGTGGCCCGGCTGGGACACGTTCCGGGCGTGCCCGCAGGGTCAGCAGCTGCTGGAGGGGCTCCTCGGGAACGATCTCTTGGGGTTCCACGTCGAGCGCTACTGCGAGAACTTCCTCGACTGCGTGGATCGGGCCTTGGAGGACGCCTTCATCGACGAGGAGGGCGGCCGGATCAACTACGAGGGTCACACTACTACTGTTCGAGCGTTCCCGCTCGGGATCGACGCTGAATCGATCCGTGAGGAGAGCGCGGCCGCCGACGCGTCGTTCGAGGCCGACATCCGCTCGACGTACGACATCGGTGCCGACACGACGATGATCGTCGGCGTCGACAGGCTGGATTACACCAAGGGGATCGTCGAGCGCCTCGAAGCGCTCGAACGGCTCTGGGAGACCGAACCCGAGTACCAGGGGACGGTGACGTACGTCCAGAAGGCGAGCGAGAGCCGGTCGTTGATCCCCGACTATCAGGACCTCCAGCAGAACGTCCGGGAGACGATCGAGCGGATCAACGACCGCTTTGGAACCCCGGACTGGCAGCCCGTGGTCTACATCGACGAGTTCATCCCCCAGTCCGAGCTCTGCGGGCTGTATCGCTACTCCGACGTCATGTTGGTGAGCGCGGTCCGGGACGGGATGAACCTCGTCGCGAAGGAGTACGTCGCGGCGCAGGTCGACGATGACGGCGTGTTGGTGCTCTCGGATCAGGCCGGCGCGCACGAGGAGCTCGGCGAGCACGCGCTCACGATCAACCCCTACGACACCGAGTCGTTCGCCGACACCATCCAGCAGGCGCTCGCGATGGCTCCCGACGAGCGCCGCGACCGGATGGCCGCACTCCGCGAACAGGTCGCCGCGCACGACCTTTACGCGTGGATGGACGACGTGTTCGCGACCGCCCGCGACCTCCGCGAGCAGCGCGATCACGATGGCGGGTGAGTCGACCCGCGGTGACGGATCCGAAGAGAGCGTCGGGAAAAACGCCGGCAACGACGGTCGTCCGCCGGCGCTGTTCGACGGCGGCGAGCCGCTCGCGACGATCGCCGATCGGCTCGCCGCCGCCGACGGACTCTCCTTCTGTACGGACTTCGATGGCACGCTCTCGGCTATCGAGGAAGACCCCGACGCACCCGAGATTTCACCGGAAAACCGCGAGATGCTCCGGACGCTCCGCGATCACGACCGGGTCCGGGTGGCGGTCATCAGCGGCCGGGAGCTCGCCGACCTTCGATCGCGCGTGGGGATCGAGGGGATCGCGTACGCCGGCAACCACGGTCTCGAAGTGTTCCACGACGGCGAGACGACCGTGCATCCGGTGGCGAACAAACGCCAGCACGATCTCGAACGCATCGTCGACGACCTCGACGACCGGCTCGCGGACACCGACTGTTTCGTCGAGGACAAATCGGTGAGCGCGACGATCCACTACCGCGCGGCCCCCGAGCGGGCCGAGGCGGTCCAGAACGCAGTCGAGGAGACCGTCGATCGGATCGCGCCGGGCGGGTTCGAGCGCTCGACCGGTAAGGAGATCGTGGAGCTCACGCCGGCGGTCGCGTGGGACAAGGGCGCGGCGCTCTCGCTGTTGACCACGGATTTCGAGGGATGGCTCCCGATCTACGTCGGCGACGACACCACCGACGAGGCGGCCTTTCGCGAACTCGGCGAACGGGGAATCGGCATCCACGTCGGTACGGGTGAGGACACCGCGGCGGACTACCGGATCGACGACCCGCCAGCGGTCGAGCGGTTGCTCGACTGGTTCTGTACTGAGGGGCTCGCTGCGATCGATCGATCGTCGTCTGCCTAGGACGATCCGCTGGCCTCCTCGCCGTCCGCACCCGGCGGACACACCGACGGAGGGAGTGGCTGTCGTCGGTCGAGGACCGAGTACCCTCACCGGCACGCGCCGCCCGGAGACTTATGTCCTCAGCAGTCGATAACAGTTGTATGGGACTCTCGGACCTACTCACGTCGAAGCGATCGGGCCTTGTCAGCGCGGTTTCGATGCTGGTTGAGGCCGGGCTGGCGCTGTACCGTGGTGACAAGAAGATCGCGGCGCTCCTGTTGGGCGCGGCCGCGCTCGCGTACCGCTGGAGCTTCGTCGGGGCGATCGCTGAGATCCTCATCCGGGCGTACCAGCGGCTCCGATAGCCACACGCATCGCTCGTCCTCCAGTTGACCGATAGAACAGGGCTGATTCGTGACGACTCGGCGCTTACCGATCGTCAGTTCTACGCGCCGGCTTTCTCGATCGCGGTTTCGAGTTCGTCGCGCTGAGTCACGCCGATGAACCGCTCGACCACGCCATCGTCGTTCTCGATCACGAGCGTCGGCAGCGAGCGTACCTGGTACTCGTTGGCGACCTCCTGATCGGCTTCGACGTCGATCTTCTCGAACTCGACGTCACCGTTCAGATCCTCTTCCATCTCCTCGAGGATCGGGTCCTGTGTCTTGCAGGGGCCACACCAGTCCGCGTAAAAGTCTTTCAACCGAACAGTCATGCGTTCCCGCTAAGGTAGGCGTGCCGCGCGCATAAGCGTTTCCCACCCGTGCGTTCCGGTCGCCCTCGCGTCCGTCCACACCACCCGAGCACGCCGCGGCACACGACGAAAGGCTTAGGCCCGCGGCTCGCGGAGGAGAGATATGAGCAGCGGCGAGAACTCCGGCGGACTGATGTCGAGTGCGGGTCTGGTCAGGTACTTCGACGCCGAGGACCGGAACGCCATCCGAGTCGATCCGAAGACCATCGTTGCGTTCGGTGTGGCGTTCGGCGTCCTGATCCTCGTGCTGAACGTGCTGTAACGCGGCACCGTCCTTTCTGCCTTCCACACCTCTCCATGACTCTCACAGCCGGCGTGATCGCGGTCCAGGGCGACTTTCGGGAGCACGCTGCCGCCATCGAGCGCGCGGCGCGCGCCCACGGCGAGCGCGTCGAAACGGTCGAGATCCACACCGCGGGCACTGTTCCGAAGTGTGACCTCCTCCTGCTCCCCGGCGGCGAGTCCACTGCCATCTCGGCGCACCTCCATCGCGAGGGGATCGCGGCGGAGATCGAGGCCCACGTCGCGGCCGGCAAACCCCTCCTCGCGACGTGTGCGGGGCTGATCGTCGCCGCCGCCGATGCGGGCGACGACCGGGTCGACACGCTGGGGTTGATCGACGTCACCGTGGATCGCAACGCCTTCGGCCGCCAGCGCGACAGCTTCGAAACCCATCTCGACGTCACAGGATTGAACGAACCGTTCTCGGCGGTGTTCATTCGAGCACCACAAGTCGCGTCGGTCGGCGACGCGGACGTGCTCGCGTCGTTCGACGGTCATCCCGTCGCGGTCCGTGATGGACCGGTTGTCGGGACCGCGTTCCACCCCGAGCTCACCGACGACGCGCGCATCCACGGCCTCGCCTTCTTCGAGACGGTCCCTGTTCAATAGGCAAAGCCACAATCGAAGCAACTCATCCTCGGTACGTCGATGATTGGTGAACTCGCGATATCCTCCTACACGGCCGTATGAAGAGAGTAGCATATCTATCAAAATGCTGAAACAACACCATTATGATACTGCCATAAGACGAAAATGTATGCAACGGCGAAAATATTTGGCAAGCATAGCAGTCCTCACCAGCGGGTCAGTTCTCGCGGGCTGCTCAGGTGGCGACGGTAGCGGAGGGAACAATTCAAGCCAAGGGAACGGTAGCACTACCACATCCGCCAACGAAGATACTCCCACCGAGACTTCGACTTCCACTACCTCTGAAGGAACCGACAGCGAAGCAACCGCGGAGGCAACTGACGCGACGACCGATACTACTGGCGAGACCTCCACTGAGGGTGAGACTACTACGGAATCAGCGACCGAAACCGAGACGCAGACCCAAACCGAAACCTCGACGCAAACTTCAACTCAAACGTCTGGTGCTGTCGAAATAGCCAATTCGGAGATCGTTGAGGGTGATATGGAGACGGGGATCACCGCGGAGGTAACGAACACCGGTGATACTCGCCTTTCGTACATCGAGGTTCAGGCAGCGTTCCGGAACGAGGCCGGGGACATCCTCGATACCAATTACACGAACGTGGTCGGACTCAAAAGTGGACAGACCTGGGAAGCGTACGTGTCGTATCTCGGCGACGAAACCGTTGCCGACGCCGAACTCGAAGTGGCGGACACCACCGCCGGAGAACTCGCGCCGCCGCCCGAGGGTGTCGAACTCATCGAGGATAGTTTGGAGCCGCCCGAGGACGAGTTCGGGTCCCCTTCCGTCGTCGGACGAGCCGAGAACGGTAGTGACAGTTCGGTTGACTATCTTCAGGCTATGGTTTCGTTCGTCGCCGAGAACGGGAATTTGCTGAGTTCCGGCTCGACGAACGTCTCGAATCTACCCGGTGGCGAAACCTGGCGGTTCGAGGTGGAGTATCTCGCAATCAGTCCGAACAAACCGGACGAGCCGAGCGACTATACCGTCACTCTGACGACGTCGATACAGTAACCCTCTCCCGAACATCTCCTTCCTGATCTGGTGGCCGACTGGCGAGACTGTCGATGGGGCCTGGGTTCCACCGCCGGCAGTGACAGACTTTTCATCGCGCGCCACGTCGAAGAGCTATGCACGCCCACATCGACGCGGTCCGTGTCGCGGGCACGCCCTCCGGGCCGGTCCCCGTCGTGCTCCTCGCGAGCGACGGCGAGCCCGACCTCTTGCCGATCTTCATCGGGTTCAACGAGGCGACCGCGATCGCCCGTGGTCTCGACGCGATCGATATCGGCCGGCCGCTGACCCACGATCTCCTGCTCGACGTGGTCGAGGAATTGGGTGGTCGGGTCGACCGCGTGGTGGTCGACGCGATCGAGGAGAGCGACGAGGGTGGCGGGACCTACACCGCGAACCTCCACCTCGATACACCGCGCGCGGACGCCGTGATCGACGCCCGGCCGAGCGACTCGCTCGCGCTCGCCGCGCGGACCGGTGCCGATATCGAGGTCGATCCGAGCGTGTTCGACGAGGGCGGTCGACCGCGCGAGACCTTCGAGGAGCTCCAGGACATCCGCGAGGTGGACGAGCTGTGAGCGACGATCGCACTGCCACTGACACGAAACCGGCCGAAGAACCCGTGCTCGACGAGCTGTTCGCGGTCATCGAAGAACGCCGGGACACCCTCCCCGAGGGGTCGTACACGGCGTCGCTGTTCACCCACGAGAAGGGTGAGAACGCCGTGCTCGAAAAGCTGGGTGAGGAGAGTACGGAGCTCGTGCTCGCGGCGAAGGACGACAACCAAGAAGAGCTTCTCCATGAGAGCGCCGACATCGTTTATCATCTGCTCGTGTTGCTCGCGATGAAGGATGCGGACGTCGCGGATCTGCGCGCGGAACTGCGCGAACGGCGGTAGCCCCGCTCAGAGGAGTCCGGCGATTGCCCCGCCGATCGCACTTTCGAGCCCCGAAACGATCGCGACGACCAGCCCGACGAGGAGCGCGCCGCCGCCGAGCAGCCCGCCGAGCGGGCCACCGGCGAGGCCGGCACCGATCGTGATCGCGATACCGAGGACGATTGCGAGCACGATCCCGCCGATCGATCCCGCGAGGAAACCGTGCCACGCGCCGTTCCCGATGCCGCCACCGGCGATGTAGCCCGCGACGAACCCCGAAATGATTCCGGCGACGAGCGGGCCGATCCCGATCGGCGCACCGACGATCCCGAGCACGATGTGAACGAGAAATCCGATCCCGACCGCACGCCAGTTCGTCATATGGGGAGTAGTCGGTGTCGTGGTATATCTGTGTCGGCGACAGTGAGTGCGGGCAATGGGATCCTACCTCGGCCGCTCGCCGCCGACTGACGCGTTTTTACGTTCGTACGTGCTATCGCCGGCCATGATTTTCGAGGATCTGCCGACGACGCCCACCGCGGAGGAGCTGATCGACCGGGCGTTCTCGCGGGCGACGCGGGCGGGTCGGGCGAAATCCGGGCTTGAGGCCCAGCAGTCGATGCTCCAGACCGCGGCGAACGTGCTTTCGGACAATCTGGAACACGTCGTGACGAGCTGGCCGGATTTCGACACCGTCGAGCCCTTTTACTACGAGCTCGCCGACTCGCTCGTCGATGTCGATGCCGTTCGACAGAGCCTCTCGACAGTCGGGTGGGCGAGCCAGAAGACCGACGAGATCAAAAACGAGTATCAGGGCCGGCTTCGCGGCGACACCGAGACCGCGCGCAAGCACAGAAAGCAGGCGTTTGCCCGGCTCGCGGACGTGGTGGAGGACGTCGCCGACGATCTCGATCGCCTCGGCGAGGCGCGCAACGATCTCCGCGCGCTCCCCGACATCCGCCCCGACGAGCCCACGATCGTGGTCGCGGGCTTTCCGAACGTCGGCAAGTCCTCCTTTGTCAACCACGTCACGAACGCCCGCCACGAGATCGCGTCGTACCCCTTTACTACTACCCGGGTCGGCGTTGGCCACCTCACCCGCGACCACATCCGCTACCAGCTCGTCGACACTCCGGGACTACTCGATCGCGACTCGGGCAAACGCAACGACATCGAGCTCCAGGCCGAGAGCGCGCTCACTCATGCTGCTGACTGCGTGCTCGTGTTCGTCGACGCGAGCGAAGCGTGTGGCTATCCGCTTACCGACCAGCACGCGCTCGAAACCGCCGTCCGCGAGCGCTTCGACGTGCCGGTGCTCACGGTGTGCTCGAAGGCCGACCGCTCGCGCGATCTCGACGCCGATCACTACCTGAGCGTCGAGGAAAGCGAGGGGATCGAGGAGCTGATCGACGCGGCGGTCGACGCGATCGGCTACGAACCCGACCTGCCCTGACGACGGCCCCAACCGCGACGTTTTCACCGCCAGCCGCCGAACTGCCGCCATGCACTTCGATCAGCGTACCCAGCGCGCGCTCGCCGACGCGGGGCTCTCGACCGACGAGGTTCGTGCGGCGAGCGAGGCGGTCGTCGCGGCCACGAACGACGCTGCCGACGAGCTGGAGACCTTTTTCGACGGTCTCGATACGGTCTACTCCGACATGGACCAGGCCCACAGCGCAAGCGAGTTCCCCGAGCACGGCGTGGAGTATCTCGATCTGTTCACCCACGCCGACGACATTCGGGGCTATCTCAGGTTTGGGACGTGGGGCGTCCCGGTCGAAGGTGGGCGCGTGCTCACCGAGGACGTGGTCGAACTCTCGCTTGGGCCCACGATCCACGATCGGGTGCGCTTCGCGGCCGATCGCGACGCGCTGCGGTAACCTGACCACCCGCTCCGCTACCGCTTTTTCGACTCGTCGTTCTGGCGGAGATATCGCCACGCTGCGAGTCCGACGCCGCCGATTGCCGCGGGTACGCCGAACCCTGGTCCCGCACCAGCGCTCTCCCCGTTAGTGGTTTCGTTGCTCGCTGTTTCGGCCCCGTCTGCCGAACCAGTCGTCGCTGGCGTGGAGCCGTTCGCGGTCGCTGCGTTGCGGTCCGTCGTCGCTTCGGTAGTCGATTCCGGTACCGGGCCGGCGCGGTCGGGGAACGTGTAGAGATCTGCCTGGGGAAGCTCGCCGTACTGGTTCCAGCTACAGCCCACGAAGAACTCCCCGGGGACCGCGAGCACGGTCGCCCAGAAGCTCGTGTCCTCGGTCCGTCGCCAGGTGGCGATCTCCTCGGGATTCGCGGGATCGCTCACGTCGTGGATCTTCACGCCGCCGCGGTACCACGACGAGTAGAGCCGGCCGTCGGCGAGATCGAAGTTGTGGGCGGTGGTCCAGAGGCCCCCATAGCTCGGGGCCGGTGTCGGTGGGGCGTCGATCGTGGCGAGCTCTTCGGGATTCTGCGGCGATTCGATGTCCCAGAGCGTGATCCCGCCCGGTCCGCCCTCGCCCTCGACGGCCCACGACTCGACCCCGACACCCATGACGGCGGCGTCCTCGTCGACGGTCACGTAGTGTGAGTTGCCCGGCGGGACGAGCTGTGCACGCCGGAGCGCCTCGCCCGAGAGCGACGCGAGTTCGTCGGGCGCGAGCCCCCCGATTCTGGTGATCGCGGTCGGATTCGACGGGTCACGCACGTCGACGAGCCACGTGCCGGCGTCCCAGTGGGCGATGTAGGCTATTCCGTCCTGTACCCAGATGTCGTGGACCGTCGCGGGAAACAGAGGAATCCCTCCCCAGTTTGGCTCGTCGAGGATCGACCACCGGCCGACGCGCTCGGGGTCGTCGTTCGCGATGTCGACGATCGTCATTCCCACCGTTTCGCCGTCGAACTGCGAGAGGTACGCCCGTCCATCCGTGAGAAAGGCGTTGTGGATGGCGTAGTCGGTCTCGTGGACCGCGACTCGCTTCGGGCTTGCGGGATCACTCACGTCGTAGAGCACCATCGCGTTGAGCCCCGCACCCGGGTTCGCCGGACCGACCACGATCAATCGGTCGCCATCGAGTTTGGCGTCGCGGATGTCCGTGAGGGGGCCGTTCTCACGGTCGGCGAGCAGGCCTCGGCGGTCGGCGAGCACTCGCGGATTTTTCGGATCGCTCAGATCGACGACGCCGAACCCGGTCGTGGCGGCGAGAAAGGCCGTCCGGCCATCGTCGCCCACGACGACTTCGGTCACGCCGTCGAGCGGGATGCGCCCGAGCGGTTCGTACGCCGGCTGTGCGGTTGAGCGCCGGGCGACGGCCGGCAGCGCGAGCGTCCCGGCCGCAGCGCACAGTAGATCCCGGCGTCGCATACGCGGTCTTCGGTCCAAAACGGGTATGGGTTGTGGTTCCGGCGACCCGCCGACTTCTCTCGAATCCGGAGAGGGCTTTTGTTCATCCCGGCGGTACTGTGGCTCGCATGGAGAAGATTGCCATCGACGAGGCGGCAGGGAGCGAGATGGGCGACGCCGATCGACGCAGCCTGTCGGAGCCACTCGACACCGCGGATCTCGCCATGAATCACTACGCGCTGGAGCCCGGCGAGGCGTTCTCGGGCGGGCTCCACGCACATCTCGATCAAGAGGAGGTGTTCTACGTTCAGGAAGGGACCGCGACGTTCGAAACCAAGTCCGAGGCCACTGCCGACAGCGATCTCGTCGAGGTGACTGCCGGCGAGACGATCCGTTTCGCGCCCGGCGAGTTCCAACAGGGCCGCAACGAGAGCGACGAGCCCGTGGCCGCACTGGCACTCGGGGCACCGAAGGAGTCGACGGAAGGGCGCGTGCCTCAGCCCTGTCCCGAGTGTGGCGAAAGCGACGTGCTCGCGATCACGATGACCGACGACGGGATGGGGCTCGAATGCCCCGAGTGCGGCGCGGCGATCGACGCCGACATCTGATCCGATAGCGCTGACCGGCCGCATCGCCGGTCCTGCTGATTCTGTCGGTTTTCACCCGCGGTGATCGGCCGGATCGCCCGTCCCGCCGGTGAGCGCGCTCGCGAGCGCGCCCCGAACCACGACGTCGTCGCCGAACTCGGTGAGTCGGACCTCGGGGACGTTGGTCATCACGAGATCGTCGAGCCGGTCGCGGATCGGATCGACCACGAGTTCCTCGTTGTTGAGCGCGACCGCCCCACCGACCGAGATCACGAGCGGCGCGTAGGCGTGGACCACGCCCGCCACGCCCATCGCGTTCCACTCCGCGAGGCGCTCGACGACCCGTTCGGCGAACGCGTCCTCGCGGGCGTGGGCGAACACGTCGACGGCGTCGAACCCTTCCTCGTCGATCGGGAGGGCGGTCGCGGGTCGGTCGGCGTCGTTCCAGAGCAGTCGTGCGTACGCCGGGATGTTCGCGCCGGAACAGTACGCTTCCCAGTGACCGTCGTGGCCGCAGCCACAGGTCAGCCGTCCCTCGGGATCGACGGCGTAGTGGCCGACCTCGCCCGCGTTGCTGTCCCACCCTTTGAGGACGGAGCCGTCGACGGTGACGCCAGCCCCGATCCCGCTCGAAATCGTGAGATACACCATGTCGTCGGGGTTGCGCTCGGCGTGATACCGCTCGCCGATCACCCCCGCGGCGACGTCCTTGTGGAGGTGGACTCGATCCGAGTCCACGAGGTTCGCGATCGGCCCGGTGAGCGGGACGGTGTCGACCGCGATGTTGGTTGGCTCGACGATTCCCTCGGTGGGGTCGAGCCGGCCGGCGGCGGCCACCCCGACCGCCTCGATCGCCCCCGGGGACGCGTTCGCCGCCAGACACGCCTCGCGGAGACAGTCGAGTATCGCGTCGGTGACCGGGAGCCCCGTGGAGAGATCGGGTGGGACCGGCCGCTTGTCGCTGCCGCGGATCTCGCCGTCAGCGTCGGCGACGACCGCGCGGACGTTCGTCCCCCCGAGATCGACGCCGGCGTACCTCGCCATACGTCGGCAACGCCGCTCCTCGTCTTAACTCATCGGCATTGGGCTCGCACCGGCGGATGGAAGCCCCCTGGGGACGAACGTGGCCACATGATCGATCCCGATCTCGCCGGTCGAACGGCGCTCGTCACCGGCAGCGCGAAAGGCGTCGGCCGCGAACTCCTGCTCGCGCTCGCTGACTGCGGTGCGTCGGTCGCCGTCCACTACAACACCAGCGCCGACGCCGCGAGCGAGGTGGCCGACCGCGCCCGCGAGCACGGCGTCGACGTCACGACCGTCCAGGCCGACGTGACCGACCCCGACGCCGTCGACGACCTCTTTTCCGCCGTCGAGAACGATCTAGGGAGCGTGGACGTGCTCGTGAACAACGTGGGTGCGTTCGCGCCGATCCACTGGGAAGAGATCGATTTCGAGACGTGGAACCGGGTACTCGAAACCAATCTGAACGGGACCTACCTCTGCTCGAAGCGCGCGCTGGATGGAATGCGCGCGGCCGAGTGGGGCCGGATCGTCAACGTCGGCTACGCGAGCGCCGACCGACTGCTCGTCAGCCCGCAGAACTTCCCCTATTTCGTGGCGAAGGCGGGCGTCCTGATGTTCACTCGGATGCTCGCTGCCGACACCCAGGACGAGGGAATCACGGTG
Source organism: Halococcus sp. PRR34 (assembly GCF_028617175.1). NCBI lineage: Archaea > Methanobacteriati > Methanobacteriota > Halobacteria > Halobacteriales > Halococcaceae > Halococcus > Halococcus sp. PRR34. The sequence continues at coordinate 165,241 of NZ_JAQJDA010000007.1, forward strand.
AACGCGGTCTCGCCGTACGTCGTCGAGAACTCCGACGTATTTCCGGACAGCCTGCCTCGTGGGCGATCGGCGTCGTTCGAGGACATGTGCCAGGCGATGCTGTTCTTCCTCGAAGACGACAGCGACTACCTGAGCGGCCAGAACGTCGCGGTCGACGGCGGGTGGCGGCCCGAGCGGGTCTAACTAGTTCCCCTCGATCGCGTCGATCACCATCGCGGCCGCGACGATGGCTTCCTTCGGGACGTCGCTCGCGTCGTCGATTCGGACGACGTACTCGTCTTTCAGCGAGAGCTTGCCCTCGATACTTCCGACATGATCGCCGTCGGCATCGGTGATCTCGTATTTATGAGGGAGGATCGAGAAGACGTCGCTGAAGTACCGAAGTGCCTCGACGAGCGTGCTCTGTGAGGTGATCTCGGCGATGACCGACTCGGTATCCGGATCCCGAATCTTCCATCGATCGGTGAGCAGCGTGTAGTTCTCGTCGAGAACGACCACCGGCTCGTCGGTCGCGTCGTCGGTGAGGGTGTAGTTGCCCGCGACGTCGAGGATCCCGCCGGCTTTCACGGTGAAGACGGGATCGCCGTCCGGCCCTACGAACGGGAACTCCTCTTTCATCTTCAGCATCTTCTGTTTGCCCTGGAGCACGAGCTCCCCTGCCGAGTCGTACGCCCGGTACTTGTTCCGAAACAGCGACTGAACCACCCGGTACTCGTCGCCGGTCAGCTCGATCCCCGCAAGGGCGTCGGTGCTCGCCATACGCTCGCCTCGGCGACGACCATCAAATACGTATCGGAGGGGCTTCATCCGATCCGTTCGTGAACGGGGCAGTCGCTGTGATTCGGGCCGCGACCGACAAGGTTTCACCGTCCGCGCCCCCACCGAAACCAATGAGTAAGGACGTCATCGAGGTCCGCGGCGCGGAAGAACACAACCTGAAAGACCTCGACGTCACCATCCCACGCGAGGCGTTCACGGTCGTCACTGGCCTCTCGGGCTCGGGCAAATCCTCGCTCGCCTTCGAGACCGTCTACGCCGAAGGCCAGCGCCGATACATCGAGAGCCTCTCGGCCTACGCCCGGAACTTCCTCGGCCAGATGGACAAGCCCCAGGTCGAGAACGTCGAGGGGCTCTCGCCGGCGATCTCGATCGACCAGAAGAACGCCGCCAACAACCCCCGCTCGACGGTTGGAACGGTCACGGAACTCCACGACTATCTCAGACTGCTCTACGCTCGTGTCGGCACGCCACACTGTCCGGAGTGTGGCCGCGAGGTCGGCGAGCAGTCCGCCCAGCAGATGGTCCGACGGATTTTGGAACTCCCCGAGGGAACCAGGGCGAAGATCGCCGCACCGGTCGTCCGCGACCAGAAGGGAGCCTTCGAGGACCTGTTCGACGAGCTCGTGAGCGAGGGCTACTCACGCGTCGAGGTCGACGGCGAGACGTTCGATCTCGCGACCGATCGACCGGACCTCGACGAGAACTACGACCACACCGTCGACGTGGTGGTCGACCGCGTGAAGATCGCCGATGACGCCCGCTCGCGGATCACCGACAGCGTCGAGACCGCCCTCGAAGAGGCCGACGGCGTGCTCAAAGTGTTCCTGCCCGACCCACCCGCCGAGGCCGACATCGGCGGGTCGACGGCGCGAGCGACCGGCGACCTCGCCGGTGAAACCGACGAGCGGTCGGTCGTCGAGTTCTCCGAGGCGCTCGCGTGCACCCACTGTGGGATCGACATCTCCGAGATCGAGACCCGATCCTTCTCGTTCAACAGTCCGCACGGGGCGTGTCCCGAATGCGAGGGAATCGGCGAGGCCAAGGAGGTTGACGAGGAGCTCGTGATTCAGAACCCCGAAAAACCGCTTCGCGAGGTGTTCGAGCCGTGGAGCTACTCCCGATCGTACTATCAGACGCGACTCGATGCCGTCGCGGCCCACTTCGGACTCTCGCTCGATACGCCGTTCGCCGATCTGGACTCCGACATTCAGGAAGCGTTTCTGTATGGTACGTCCGAGCAGGTGGTCTTCGAACGGCGGACGAAAAACGGCACCCGGCGGAAGGAAAAACGGTTCGAGGGCGTGATCCCCAACCTCGAACGCCGCCACGTCGAGACCGAGAGCTCGGGCACGCGCGACCACATCGAGAAGTTCATGGCGACCACGACGTGTCCGGCCTGTGACGGGACCCGGATCAAGCCCGAGAGCCGCGCCGTTTTGATCGACGACACGCCGATCACCGCAGTCAATCGGCTGTCGATCGGCGATGCGCTCGCGCACTTCGAGGGGATGGAGACCGACATGACCGAGCGTGAGCGAACCATCGCCGAGGAGATCCTGAAGGAGATCCGCGCCCGGCTCGGGTTCATGTGCGAGGTCGGGCTCGAATATCTCACGCTCGATCGCCAGGCGGCCACCCTCTCTGGCGGCGAAAGCCAGCGCATCCGGCTCGCCACCCAGATCGGTTCCGGACTCGTCGGGGTGCTTTACGTGCTCGACGAGCCCTCGATCGGACTCCACCAGCGAGACAACGACCGACTCCTGAACACCTTGGCGGAGCTCCGCGACCTCGGCAACACCCTGCTCGTCGTCGAACACGACGAGGAGACGATGCGCCGGGCCGACGAGGTCATCGACATGGGGCCTGGTCCCGGCAAGCGCGGCGGCGAGGTCGTCGCCCAGGGCCCAGTCGAGGAGATCGAACGCGCCGAGAGATCGATCACGGGCGACTATCTCAGCGGTCGGAAGGCGATCCCGGTGCCCGAGGAACGCCGTGAGTCCGACGACGAACTCGTGATTCGGGGCGCGCGCCAGCACAACCTCGACGATCTCGACGTGTCGATCCCGCTGGGATGCTTCACCGCGATCACCGGCGTGTCGGGCTCCGGGAAGTCGACGCTGATGCACGACGTGCTCTACAAGGGGCTCGTGCGCGAGATGAACGACAACCGCTCCGTCGATCCTGGCGAGCACGATGCGATCGAGTACGACGGGATCGAAACTGTCAGGTTGATCGATCAGTCGCCGATCGGCCGGACGCCGCGCTCGAACCCCGCGACTTATACTGGGGTGTTCGATTACGTCCGCAAGCGCTTCGCCGAGACCAAACTCGCCAAACAGCGTGGCTACGAGAAGGGCCGCTTCTCGTTCAACGTCAAAGGCGGCCGGTGTGAGGCCTGCGGCGGCCAGGGCACGGTCAAGATCGAGATGAACTTCCTCTCCGATGTTCACGTGCCCTGTGAGGAGTGTGGCGGTGCGCGCTACAACGACGAGACCCTCGACGTGACGTTCAAGGGGAAAACCATCGCGGACGTGCTCGACATGTCGATCGAGGAGGCCTACGACTTCTTCGAGGCCGACACCAGGCTCGAACGCCGGCTCCAGCTCCTCCGGGACGTCGGGTTGGGCTACATGCGACTCGGTCAGCCCTCGACCACCCTCTCCGGGGGCGAGGCCCAGCGCGTCAAACTCGCCGAGGAGTTGGGAAAGAAACAGACCGGCGACACGCTCTATCTGCTCGACGAGCCCACGACAGGGCTGCATTCGGCCGACGAGCGCAAGCTCATCGACGTGCTCCAGCGCCTCACCGACAACGGGAACTCGGTCGTGGTGGTCGAACACGAACTCGACCTCGTGAAGAACGCCGATCACGTGATCGACCTCGGCCCCGAGGGCGGCGAACACGGGGGCGAGATCGTGGCGGCGGACACGCCCGAGGCGCTGACTGGTGTCGAGGACTCTCACACTGGGCGATACCTCCGAGATCTGCTGCCTGGCGTCGACCTGGAGGGGCCGCGAGCGGAACGCCGCGTCGGGGCCGCTGGCGACGACTGACGTTCCCCTTGCGGCACGTCCCGTCGTCGATCACTCCTCGACGAGCCGCGCCACGGCGTCGTAGACATCGCTCCGGTCCAGCGCGGAGCGCACGAGCAGCTGGCCGCCGATGCTCGCCGGGCTGATGACGGTGTCGGCCCCCGCGCGTTCGAGCTTCGGAACGTTCTCACGGTCGGTGGCGGCCGCGACGATGTACACCTCGCTGTTCAGATCCCGCGCCGTCAGCACCGCGAGTGCGTCCTGGGCGTCGTCGTCGGTCGCGACCACGACCGCCCGCGCGTCGTCGATGCGGGCGCGCCGGAGGGTCTCCTCGTCGCTCGGATCGGCGGTGAGAACGTCGACGTCTCGGTCGGCTAGCGTCGACGCCCGCTCGGAATCGGGTGTGATGACGAGGAACTCGGCGGCATCCGTGAGCTCCGCGACCACGGGTTCGGTGAGATCGCCGTAGCCGAGCACCAGCACGTGGTCTTCGAGGAGTTCGAGTTGGCTCCCGGTCATGCGCCCGAGCGCCCGCGAAAAGCGCGCCTCGATCGCGGGGCCCAGCAGCGTCCCGAGCGCGAGCGCGAAACTGCTGGCTCCGAGGAGCACGACCGAGATGCCGAACAGCCGCGCGGCCTGACTCGTCGGCACCGCATCGCCGTAACCGACCGTGCTCGCGGTCGCGATCGCGTAGTAGAACGCATCGATCGGGGTATCGATGGTGGTGAACTCGTCACGGAGCGTGTACGCGCCCACCGTCCCATAAACCTGTGTGGCGACGAGCGCGGCCCCGGCCGCCAGCTGTGATGTCGAAACCGAAAGCTCCCGGTCGAACCGTGTGGCGTTCACGAGCACCACCGGGAACGTCACGATCGAGAGCACGACGAGCGGCACCGACAGCGAACTCGACTGGAGCAGTCCCTGGAGCGCACCCATCGGGAGGAGGATGGTCGTCGCGTACCACGCGACTCGCAGCCGCCGCCGGAGCCCGAGCGCGCTCACGACGAGTAGAAAGCCGGTGAGCGATCCGGTGAAACCGGCGGTTCGCTGTATCCACTCCGGAACGAACTGCCCGAGCGGGCCGACGACGCTCCGCGCACCGATGTTCGCGACCCCGGTCGCTACCGACAGCGCGGCGACGGTCGCGGCGAGGAGGACCGTGAGCCGGCCGCCGTGACGCTGCCAGTACGAACGAACCCACGTGCTGTCCACTCGCGTTGCTACCAGTCCACACCGATAAAACTGGACCGATGCCGCGCCGTGGTCCCGCCCCTCCCATCCGCTCGTTCGTCGATTCGTGGACACCAGAACCGCGACGTTCGAGCCGTCAGACTCGCCAGTACGAAGGGGAGAACACGATGAGAACCGAGAGGATCTCGAGGCGACCGATCCACATCAACAGCGCCATGTAGACCTTCGCGGCCGACGAGAACGGCAGGAAGTTGTTCATCGGGCCCACGACGCCGACGCCCGGCCCGACGTTGCCAAGCGTCGCGATCGCCGCGCTCACCGTCTCGATACCGGAGAGCTCGAGGCCGGTCAGGTGGCTGTCGATGTAGAGGACGATCGTGGAGGCCACGAAGATCACGATGAAGAGCATCACGAACACGAACACGCTCCGGATCGTGTCCTCGTCGGTGGTTCCCGAGGGGAGCTCGATCGGCCGCACCGCCTCGGGGTGGATCGAAGTGAAAAGTTCTCTAGCCATCGCTTTCTGCACGAGATACCACCGGATGATCTTGATCGAGCCCGCCGCGGAGCCGGCCGACCCCCCCAGAAACATCGCGAACAGGAGGACGACCTGGCTCGACTGGTCCCACGTGTTGAAGTCCATGCTCGCGTAGCCCGTGGTGGTCACGATTGCGGCGGTCTGGAAGAGCGCCTGGCGCACCGAGTGCTCGACGTCGCCGGGGATCGTCGCGACGCCCGAAGGGATCTCGTCGAGGCCGACGCCGGCGAACAGCAGGACGGCGAGGAGGCCGCCGACGACACCCATCGCGAGGAGGTACGACCGGAACTCGACGTTTCGCACGAGACGGCCGGGCTCGCCACGCATGGCGTACCAGAAGAGTGCGAAGTTGGTGCCGGCGACGATCATGAAGACGATCACCGCCCACTGGATCGCCGGCGAGAACGCCTCGATACTCCGCGCTTGCGGCGAGAACCCGCCCGTGGGGAGCGTCGTCAGGGCGTGGGCGACCGCACCATAAAAGTCCATCTCGGGAGCCACGCCGGCGAGGTGAAGTGCGTAGTACACCGCGACCGCGAGCGCCGTGAACCCGACGTAGATGCCCCAGAGCGCCCGAGCGGTGTCCTGGATCCGCGGGGTGAGCTTCTGGATCGAGAGACCGGGCGCTTCCTCGCCGATGACCTGTGCGCCACCGACCGAGAGTTCTGGGAGGATGGCGACCATGAGCACCAGGATTCCCATGCCGCCGATCCACTGAGTGAGCTGTCGCCACAGCAGGATCGACCGGGAGTGCTGTTCGAAGGAAATCTCCGCGAGGACGGTCGATCCCGTCGTGGTGAACCCGCTCATGCTCTCGAAGAAAGCGTTCGCCGGCTGGGCGATCGTGCCCTGGCCCGCGAGCAGGTACGGGAGCATCCCGACCAGCGGAACGACTAGCCACGTGAGACTCACGACGAGGAACGCCTCGCGGTGGCCGAGCTGGGCGTCCGATCGGAGGCGATCGAGAACGACACCCAGCCCGCCCATCGCCGCGATCGTCACGAGAAACGGGACCGGGTCCTCGCCGTAGTAGAGCGCGGCCGCCGCCGGTACGAGCGGCGCGAGCGCCATGTACTTGAGCACCAGCCCGACGAACCCAAGACTCGACTTGTAATCGATGTAGACGTCGAAATCCAGGTTGAGGGCGTCCGTCACCGCACTCAGCCGGTCGGCACTCATGCGACTGTCTGGGTGCCCGTCCGACAAATAAGGGCCTCGATACACGAACCGAGTACCGCCTGGCGGCGAGCGTGTCGACGCTCCTTCCCCGGAGCGTCGCCATCGATTTATAGGACACTCGACACGATACGACGAGCCGCCAACCGAGCTCTTCGGACACGGCTCATCACGACATCGACGGCGCACGCCGAGTACGTCGGCGAACACGCGACCGTCAACCTCGATCGTCCCACTGCCACACGGCGTGCTGGAGGCCACGACGTTCGGCCGGTCACGAAATCCGAGACGACCGCACGAGTGCCGGCGGCTGCAGGCCGACCGTTTACGGGAGTGCTCTCGAACGTTATCATGGCTTTATGATGGCAGCCGGTACGCAACAGTAGACAACAGTGTGGAGAACGATACTGCCTCGGAGCTATGAGCATGGTCGGTAACGAAAGCACGAAATGAGTTCGGAGAAGCCACAAGGACCGCTCGAACGGGAACTCCGCCGGCTCTCGTCGGTGAGTTCTCTCGGCGATCTCACCCAGCGCCAGCGAACCGTTCTCACCTTCTTCGCCATACTCGCCGCCATCATCGGCGTCTACACGGTGCTCTACAACGTCGGGATGCGGCGGCTGGAAGGCGACGACTACACCCTTTTCCGTTCGTTTCAGACCGTCATCAACACGATGACGACCACCGGCTACGGAGGGGACTCGCCGTGGCAGACGCCGATCATGAACGTGTTCGTGGTCTGGATGCAGCTTTCGGGCGTCGTCATCGGGTTCGTCACGCTACGAATCCTCATCATTCCGCTGTTCGAGCGCGCACCGGTGGTGCTCGACGAACAACTCACCGAGAAGAGCGACCACGTCGTCGTCTGTGAGTACGGTCGTGGACGGGACGTTCTCCTCGACGAGTTCGAACGCATCGGCATCGAGTACGTGCTCGTGGATTCGGACAAAGAGGAGGCCATTGGCCTGTCGAACCGGGGGTACGCGGTTATCGACGGTGACCCGACCGATGTCGAGACGCTGGAGCGCGCATCGATCGAGGACGCTTCGCTCGTGATCTCGGATGCGGGCGACCGGAACACGAGCGTTGCGCTGACTGCGCACCAATGCAACGAGGACGTGCGAGTGGTGTGTCTCACCGACACGCCGGACCGCCGGGAGGCACTCGAACGGGCCGGTGTCGATCGCGTCGTCTGCCCGCCGTCGCTCATCGGTCGACAGTTGGCCGAGAAGGCGTCGACGGATTTCGATCTCTCGGGATCGACGGACGTGCTCGGCGAGAACACCGTCGTCCGAGAGGTCGTCGTGCGGCGTGATGGTCCCCTTCACGACACGCCGGTCGGTGCGACGCCGATCGTCGAAGACCCCCGGCTTACGCTCGTCGCCGCGTGGATCGACGGCGAACTGCGGATCCCGCCCGGCCCGAACGACCGGCTGACGCCAAACGCAGTCCTCGTGGTCGTCGGGGATGCCGAATCCTTCGAGGGGATTCGTGGCGGGACCGCGAACGTGCAGTCCACTGTGACCCACGCGGACGTCATCGTCGCTGGCGTCGGCGTGGCAGGCGAGGCGGCGATCGGACAGCTCCCCGAACGCGCCGACCCAACGACGATCGACGTCCGTGACGATCCCGCGACGGACGTCGTCGGCGACGCCAGCACGCCGGACGTTCTCGAACGGGCCGGCATCGGTGAGGCGACCGCGCTCCTCCTCACCATCGACAACGACGATGCTGCACTGCTCGCCACGGCAGTCGCACGATCGCTCACCGACACTATCGAGATCCTGGTGCGAGTGACTGACGCCGAAAGCGTCCCGAAAGCGTTCGGAGCGGGCGCTGATTACGCGCTCTCCGAACAGCGCACGACCGCACGAACGCTGGCTGCCGACGTCTTCGGCGAGTCAGTGATCAATCCCGTCGGACAGATACGGATCATCCGCACCCCCGCCACACCTTTCGTCGGGCGAACGCTCAGCAGCTCCGAAGAAGACTCCGATCGAGGCTGGGTTCTCCTCGGCGTCGAACGGAACGGGACGTTCCGAACGGACGATTCCGTCGAGGTCGGGAACGAAGATTCGGTCGTCGTCGCCGGAACTGACGCTGCGATCCAAAATTTCGAACGACGAACCGATAGCGCCCGCTGACGGTCCCGACGAACTCGGAGCGGACCGTCGACGATCCGTGTTCGACTGGACGGGACGAACGTTTTCACCCATCGTCGCGTAGCCCTCGCCATGCCCACGATCCACGCCGCGATGCGGAACGGGCTGCTCGTCGCCGTGCGTGACGACGTTGCGGAGCACGACGGCGCGACGACCGATGGAGTGGTGTCCGACGGCGCGGTGCCCGGCGACGCCTGGCGAACGACGCGTCGCCTCGCCGAACACGATCTCGAATGCATCGCGGTCCATCCCGCATCCCCCGACCGCGTGTTCGTCGGCACGTTCGACGCCGGGCTCCACCGGAGCGAGGACGGCGGAGAGAGCTTCGAACGCGTCGGCCAGGGCACCATCGGCGAGCACGTGATGTCGCTCGCGGTCGATCCCGAGAGTCCGGAGACGGTCTGGGCTGGGACCGAACCGAGCGCGGTCTATCGTTCGACCGACGGCGGCGAGTCGTGGGAACACCGCGAGGGACTCACCGACCTGCCGTCGTCTTCGGAGTGGTCGTTCCCGCCGCGGCCCGACACTCACCACGTCCGGTGGATCGAACCCGACCCCCACGATCCGGACCATCTCTACGTCGGGATCGAGGCGGGCGCGCTGGTCCAGACCCACGACGCCGGCGAGACGTGGGAAGACCGCGTCGAGACCGCGCGCGTCGACAACCATTCTTTGACTACGCATCCCGACGCACCCGAGCGTGCGTGGTCGGCGGCGGGCGACGGCTACGCCGAGACCCACGACGCCGGCGAGACGTGGGTCCACCCCCAAGAGGGGCTCGACCACCGCTACTGCTGGAGCGTCGCGGTCGACCCTGCCGATCCCGACACCGTCCTCCTCTCGTCCGCGAGCGGTCCCCGATCGGCACACAACACAGACACCGCCGAGAGCTACGTCTACCGCAAGCGCGGCGACAGCCCGACGGCGACCGGCGGCGGCGTGTCGTGGGAGCGCCTCGACGACCGCGGCCTCCCGACCGGCGAGGGCGTCGTCCGAGCAGTGCTCGCGCCGGGTGCTGCGGCGGGCGAGTTTTACGCGGTCACCAATCTCGGGCTCTTTTCCACTACTGACGCCGGCGATTCGTGGACACGACTCGGCGTCGAGTGGCCCGCGGCATTCGAGTCACAGACGCCGCGCGGTCTCGCCGTGCTCGCTTGATCCGGCAGCGAATGGCCCCTCTGGTAGCGCGAATCAATCCTCGAACTCGGTGCGTTCGGTCGCGGGGGTCGGGTCGTCGCGGTCGTCGTAGAACGCGCGGTAGGTCGCCCGATACCGCGCGAGCTTCCGGTAGAGGAAGTAGCCGAAGAAGCCGTCGTAGAGCACCACGAACGCGAGGAGCGTCACGAAGGTCGGGACGCCGAGCACTGCGGCCGCGATCGACGGGACGAACGTGAGGGTGTTGTACGTCGCGTGGATCAGCGCGGCGATCAGGAGCCCTTTGATCACGATCGGGCCCGCCCGATCGCGGTTGAACTTCGCCAGCCCGAGATAGTAGCCCGCAAAGGCCGAGTAGATCACGTGGCCCGGGCCGGCGATCGCGCGGGCGGGCGTCACGCCGCCGCCGGCACCGAGAATGTTGCCGATGACTGGGGTGCTGACTGCGTCGGTGATGTAGAGGGCGTTCTCGATCGAGGCGAACCCGAGACCCGCGACCGCACCGTACACCGCGCCGTCGATCACCGCATCGAAACGCGAACTCCGGTAGGCGTAGATCCTGACTGCGAGCCATTTCACCGTCTCCTCGACCGGTCCGACCACCAGGTAGAAAAACCAGACCGTTCCCACCACCGGGACCAGGCCGAAAACATCGCTCAAATAGGAGTTGACAAGCGCGGCGAATCCCGCGAACAGCGTCCCGAGCGCGAACGTCGCAGCGAGCAAGGATGGTGGCTCCGCTGACGTGACATCCGTTCGCCAGACGAAGACGACGAGCGCGAGCGCCGGCAGGATCGACAGCAGCGTGAACCCGCCGACGATGGGGTTCGTGACTCGCGTCAGGTCGGTGCTCGACAGCAACAGCCAGAGGATGGCGAGCGACGTGAGCACCAGAATCAGCTGTGCAGTCGCCTGCAACACCCGATAGAGCGTGACCGCGATCCCATCGAGTGGCGATCGCACCTCCCACGTCGTCACATCGTAGAGATCGCGCGTCCCGTCGTCGCGCGCCTGCACTGGATCGTGTCCGTCCACCATACCCGCTTCTCGGTCCCCGGTTCCTAACCGTTGTCCCTGTCCGAAAAATCCATGTGATTATATAACATTATCGCCTTTATGCGTAGATTGATGTGGTTCCGTCGACGAAGCACAGGTCCATGACACCACGAAGCACCTCGCGGGGAATTCTTTACGCGACACTCCCGACCGAGGAGCCGAACGAGGAGGAAAAACCGACGGCAGCAGCGGCGGAAGACGAACCCACGACGGCGCGATCGAACGCCGGTCCCGTTCCTGCGGACGACTGATTCGACGGACCCGTTCTCTGCTGGTCGCTCCCGTCGAGCGTGAGCTACACCGACTCGATCTCGACGTACCGTACCTGCACGTCGACCGGACCGGGATCGACGATCGTTCCTGGGACATCGAGTGTTCCGAGCGCACCGTCGATGCGCCGATCGAGCGGCGCGGCGAGACTCGCCGATTCGCTATCCGGTGGTTGGCCGACGACGACGGTCACGTTCGTCGGTTCGCGTGGCGGGACGGGATCGTCGTAGCCGAACTGGACGTCGAGGAGCGTGAGCTGCTCGTACTCGGGTCGATCGAGGAGTTCCTCGACATCGCCCTGAACCTCCTGTTCGAACGCCGCGGTGCGGTAGGAGTCGTAGGTCACGACACCGAGGAACACCGAGAGGACGAGGATCGCCGCCACTAGCGCCCCGACGCGTTTGCGGGTGGCGCGCCGGGCGGTGTCCTCTTTGAACCAGTGGTCGGGCCGGTAGCCCCGATACCAGAGCACCACGAGCGCGGTCACGTTGATCGAGAGCACGTTCACGAGCACCAGCACTGTGGACCCGAGCACGGTCCCGGGCAGTCCCCACGCGATCCCGATCCCGATCACGCCGAGCGGCGGGACGAGCGCGGCCGCGATCATCACCCCCACGATCGCGGCCGACACGCCCGACGCGAGGCTCACCGCGCCCGCGACGCCCGCCCCGAGCGCGACCGCGAGCGAGAGGAAATCCGGGGTAAGTCGCCCTCTGACCTGGCTGATCGCGAGCACGTCGGTGCCCGGCGGTATCACGTTGGTCACCCTCGCGAGGCCGGCGAACGCAGCCGCGGCGACGATCGCGATCGCGAGCCCCACAGCTTGCAGTTTGATCCCCTCGCGGAACATCTCGCGATCGTCGACGACGGTGCCGACGGCGGTCGCCATCGCCGGGCCGATCAGCGGCGCGATCACCATCGATCCCACCACGACCGCGGGCGAGTCGAGCAGGAGGCCGGCGGTGGCGACCACCGCGCTCACGATCGTCATGACGAGGTAGGTTCCGGTCGTGGGGACGAGTTCTCGGGCGCGCGCGTGGAGTTCCTCGCGGGCGATCCGTTTGTCGCTGTCCTCGTCGTTCTCGTACCGCTCCTCTAACTTGTCGAACCGGCGTGACACCACGGTTTCGGCATCGAGAACGACGGTGTAAGCGTCCTCGTCGATCCCGGTCTCGCGGAGCCGATCGAGCACCGGCTCGACCGCAGTCGTCGGCAACGGAAACGAAACCACTCCGGTGAACTCCCGGCCGCTCGTCTCCTCGGTCAGCACGTAGTCGATTCCCTCGTCGTCGAGGGTCCGGAGGATCGCCTCGCGCTTGCCCGCCGGGATCGTCACCTGGACCAGTCGCACACGCGGTGCTCTCGGCGGATGGTCAAATATCCGTGGATGTACCGGTGGTCGGCTGTCGTGCTTTCAGTTGTCGAGGCCGGGTAATGGTGGTTGGCGCGCGGGAGCGCGTCGAAGACGCGCGACTCGCGCGAGGTCTGCACGAGCAAAGCGAGTGCAGGCTCGTCAGAGCAGAGCTCTGACGGTGGATGACTGAGCAAGCGAACGGAGCGAGCAGTGCGAGCGGAGCGAATCGGTTGGGGAGGGCGTGGCCCGCGGTCTCTCATTTGTGTCGAGATCCGTCACGGATGGCTTGATTCTCGTCTCCAAATTCGAGGCAACGACCTAGCTCCGGCCGAGCGAACGCGACACTCGGTAGGGAGAGTTAACCGATCGCAACTGATACGCCAGTCATGTTCGAGGGACGCCCCAACCGAGGAGCAGAGATCGTCTTCTGCGGTCGGTCGAACGTCGGCAAGTCCACCCTGCTCCGCGAGCTCACGGGTCACGACTTCCAGACTGGACAGAAACCAGGTGTGACGCGCTCACCCGGCCACTACGACTGGGCTCCCGAGGATTTCGTGCTCACCGATCTTCCGGGATTCGGGTTCATGTCTGGCGTCGCCGACGAGCGCAGGGAGGAAATCAAGACCGATGTCGTCCGGTACGTCGAGACCAACGCCGACGCAATCCTCGTGGGAGTGCTCGTGATCGACGGCAAGAGCGCCGTCGACATCATCGATCGCCACGCCGATCGCGGCGACATCCCCCACGACGTCGAACTGTTCGATTTCCTCCGCGATGTCGACGTTCCCACCGTGATCGCGGTCAACAAGATGGACAAGGTCGACGACCGCGACGAGCGGCTGAACGCCATTTGTGAGCGCCTCGGTCTTCCGTCGCCGTGGCAGCAGTGGCAGGACACGGTCGCGCCGGTGAGCGCGAAACGCGGCTCGATCGGCCCGCTGACCGACGCGATCGGCTCGCACCTCCACGAACAGAAACGCGACGATCTCCTGAAGTTCTTCTGAACGTTTTTACTGCGGGGGGTGCGCTCGCTCGTTTCACTCGCTCGCCCACCCCCGTCTGCTCACGGGCGGCGAAGCCGCCCGTTCGCACGGCCAGCGGGACGGCGGAGCCGTCCCGCTC
>NZ_JAQJDA010000077.1:0-557 GCF_028617175.1 Halococcus sp. PRR34
GAGTTCATTGGTCCATCTGCGCTGTGCAAATCCCTTGATCGAGCGCCGATGGCTGTTTGGCGAGAGCTGCTCCGACTCTCGTCGGAGCTGCTCGATCGGTCCGGTCACGCTGCCATCGATGCCACCTACTTCGACCGCAGAGAAGCATCGAGCCACTATCTCAAGCGCTGTGATCGAAACGTACAGACCGTGCAAGCGACCTTTCTCGTCGATACCGCGCAGGGCGCGGTTATCGACGTCCATTGCAGTGCGAAGTGGCCCAACGGAACGAACGTTGGCCCGCAGGTCGCCCTGCGAAACGCGGGCGACCTGCTCAGTCTCGCCGCCGACAAGGGCTACGATGATATGAGCTTCCGCGAGGAGTTGCGCGCTGAAGACGTGCGTCCGCTGATCAAACACCGTGTCTTCGCACCGTACGATCACGCACATAACGCGCGGATCAAGGACGAACTCTATAACCAGCGCTCGATCTGTGAGACTGTGAACTCGGTGATCAAGCGCTCGTACGGCTCCGCCGTCCGAGCGCGGTCATGGTATCGTCAGTTCCGCGAGATCAC
>NZ_JAQJDA010000079.1:0-553 GCF_028617175.1 Halococcus sp. PRR34
CGACAGCCAGTGCGTTCTCGCTGTGGCGCTCCATCCGCAGTGGCAGCGTCTCTATCCCCTGTAACGTTTGCCAAGCGTCGAACGGAGCCTGCTGGTTGCCCAAATCGCGCATTCCACGGGCGATCGCAGCATAGGTGAACGCCTCCTCGCCGAACGTCTCCACGAAATTGACGCCGTGGTAGGCAGGGTTGTCTTGAGCGAGTTCGGGATACTTCTCGGCGTGCTCGGCCCACGGGAACGTCCCACCGTCGACGACGACACCACCGACGGTCGTGCCTGAACCGTGGAGCCACTTCGTCGTCGAGTTCCACACGAGATCGGCACCGTGTTCGATCGGACGACACAGCGCAGGCGTCGCGAACGTGTTGTCGACAAGCAGCGGGACACCACGATCGTGGGCGATATCCGCTACGCGCTGGATGTCCGGCGTATCGAGCGCGGGATTGCCGATCGTCTCGAAATGGACGTAGGCGGTATCCTCGTCGATAGCGTCGGCATATGCCTCGTAATCGAGCGGATCGACGAACCGGGTGGTTATCCCCCGCCGTTCGAC
>NZ_JAQJDA010000080.1:0-550 GCF_028617175.1 Halococcus sp. PRR34
GTTCATTGGCTGCTTGGTTTGGCTGCATCAACCGACCGAGCAGCCCACTCACCTAACCCGCTTTGTGAACTACTGAGTATAGGCCGGGTGGCATCACGACCCACGTGATGATAGATACAAGCCCGAATATACCGTCCAGCGTCCCGCCATTGCCAGAATATCCTGCTATTCCCAGTATGAAACCAAAAGTCCATACTGCTGTTCCAAGTTGGATGAAACGATAGTACGAATCATTGGAAATGCCGGCCCAGAACCCCTCATCTGTTGATTTATCTTCGGACTGGGCCTCGTTGACAGTGGGGGGATGCAGTACCAGATATCACCTCGGATGTATCGTATTGGTCCAGCAGATCGTAGCTATTGAGTCGGTCAATCAGTTCGACCATTTCGTCGCCGTTGACGGTTTTAACGTTCAGTTCTTGGGCGCGTTCCTCGGCGTCGTAGGTGAACTCGTTGGATGTTACAATGACGACGGCTCTATTGAATCCGCAGAGGGCAGCGGGATTCACGGTTTGAGTGCCAGTTCGAGGTTGTAGACCGCAGCGGTGAG
>NZ_JAQJDA010000081.1:0-542 GCF_028617175.1 Halococcus sp. PRR34
CTCCTACTCATAATGTCCTTTAATAATGGCTTGATGTGCACATAGCTAGGTACTTTATTCCAACAAACTATAAATGAGTAATTGAAAATTATATGCACACTAACGCAATTCAATAAGGTTGTTACGAAAGTTCCACTTTCGTTACCATTATTAACAACATACACACTACCATTCAAAATATGAACAGCATGTATAAGAGTGAGAGAAATAGCCTCATACATAAGGTCCAACTGCGGGTGTTTTTCGTTCCTTGTTAACTCACCACCTATGTAACAAAATGCTTCGATAAGTTCGGTGATTAAGAGTTTATCAAACGCTTTAAAATCGGTGTTAAGAATTTTCCCTTGTTTAGTGCTAAACCTATGCCATATCTCTGTTGAAGTTGTATAAGGGTTTTGACCTATGGCATAATAACCTTCACTAGATTTAGCCATGGCTCTAGAGAACCAATCCCCAAACATTATTTTAAGAATTGCATTAACTGCAGGATCAACGTTGTTAAATAATCGCACTTTACCTTTTTGCGCTTTCTCTTTTTCTAT
>NZ_JAQJDA010000082.1:0-534 GCF_028617175.1 Halococcus sp. PRR34
GCCAAGTCTGCCCCATCTAGCAGCCCATGGTATGGCCCTGACCGTGTTAAGTACTTGGGCCCATTCTCTGGTGAGTCCCCAAGCTACTTGACTGGCGAATTCCCTGGTGACTATGGATGGGATACCGCTGGACTTTCAGCAGACCCTGAAACCTTTGCCAAGAACCGTGAACTTGAGGTGATCCACTGCAGATGGGCTATGCTTGGGGCTCTTGGATGTGTCTTCCCTGAGCGATTGGCCCGTAATGGTGTCAAGTTCGGTGAGGCTGTGTGGTTCAAGGCTGGATCCCAAATCTTCCAAGAGGGTGGACTCAACTACTTGGGCAACCCAAGCTTGGTCCATGCACAAAGCATCTTGGCCATTTGGGCTTGCCAAGTTGTGTTGATGGGAGCCGTTGAGGGATACCGTATTGCTGGTGGACCTCTTGGTGAGGTTGTCGACCCACTCTACCCTGGTGGCAGCTTTGACCCATTAGGCCTTGCTGAAGACCCAGAGGCATTTGCTGAGCTCAAAGTAAAGGAGATTAAGAACGGC